>JBAXBD010000195.1:0-9303 GCA_037142165.1 Schlesneria sp.
CCGAATGACGTGGGCAATGTCGGGCGATAATTCGAGCGGATCTCGAATCGGCTGCCAATCTGAAAATATCAATTCTGCACCGCAATCGACATAAATCCATCGAACATCATCGTGAATCCCGACATTATGGCGTCGCGTAAGCTCGACACCAGAGTTCAAACGTCAGCAGCGAGTGAATCCGAGCCGAATGATTCTTGCCCGCCGCATGTTCCGACAACAGTCGTTCGATTGCAGACCGCTGGAAATAACGAGGAAGTGATACAGAATCATCGAGCAGACAGTTTTGAACCCATGTTTTCAGCTCTGTCCTGAACCAACGATCGATTGGCATCGAAAAACCCTTTTTGCGCCGATTGATAATCTCGTCGGGAAGATACCGTTTGGCGATTTCTCGCAGAGCGACCTTTGTCGTCCTGGGTGTCGCCTTCAGGCTCAAGGGTAATGCACCGGCGATGGCGGCGAGTTGGTGATCGAGCAAAGGAGCACGCGATTCCAGGCCGTAAGCCATCGTCGCGTAGTCACCTTTCAGTAATAGCCGATCTGCCAGAACCGTTCCCTGATCCCGTTTTAAGGCCTGATTCAGTGGCGACAGTTTTCGTTCGGTTGGATCGTCAGAAGAGCTAAGTGATTCAAAGCGATTGACGACAGTCTGTGCGAACTCAGGCTGGTAAAGCGAGAATCGTTCCCAACCTTCCCAGCTTTGACGCTGATATTCACTACGACACTGTGGTGCGATGGCCATCGCCAGACGCGTCTGAATTTTTCGCAGGCCAAGCGGGTCCGGACCACACGCGGCCAACTGATGCATTGGAAAGAGATTGGAACTGATTCGTGACAACCATTGAAATCGGCCTGGGATGCTGGCCATCCGTTTGTACTTGCGATAACCGGCGAATAACTCGTCACCCCCGTCACCTGTCAGCACGACTTTGACATATTCAGCAGCCTCGCGACTAAGGGCCATCAGTGGCAGGACGGCCATGTCGGCGAGTGGCTGATCAAATAATGTGGCTGCTGACTTAAGAACCTGCCGCATGTCACCTGGTTCGAAGGGGAATTCACGGTGGTTTGTTCCGAGCGACGCCGCAACCGATCTCGCGTACGGTGCTTCGTCATGTTCGCTGCCAGGAAACGAAATCGAAAACGTCTGTAGCGGCTCGGCGTTGAACTTGACTGCGAGTGCCGTGAGCAGGCTCGAATCGATCCCGCCACTCAGAAATAGGCCGACAGGCACGTCGGCCACCATGTGGCTCTCAACTGCATCGATCAACCCGGCTTCGACTCGTGCCAGATGATCTTCAGTCGACATGGCATTGTCAGGAGCGAATATTGGACTCCAGTATCGCTGGATGACAAACGATGCGCGACCTGGCTTCGACTGAGGTTTCTCAGGCAGGTCATTTGCTGAATTTGCTTGTTTTTTTTGAACCGTTCCGTTGCTGGATTGAATCGGGGTTTCGATGGTCGAACGATTCTCAAGGGCCGCAGCGAGTTTTATCTCAAAGCAACAGCCTGCCGCTAATTTTTTGACCCCGGCAAACAATGTGCGCGGCTGGGGGACAAACTGGTGAAACAAGAATTGATCAAGTCCCAGCGGATCCAGTTCTCGTGAGACCTCGGGCAGGACCAGCAAACCTTTAATCTCGGACGCGAATGCGATTCGATTCTGGCCTTCGTAGTAAAACAAGGGCTTTTGCCCGAATCGGTCTCGTCCTCCGAACACAATCCCCTGTCGTCGATCATGCAGGATGAAGGCAAACATACCGCGAAGCTGCTCGACCATCTTCGGTCCCGATTCTTCCCACAGGTGGGTCAGAACTTCGCAGTCGCTTCCCGTACGAAACTGATGTCCGTCACGGACCAGTTTTTCCCTCAGTTCACGGTAGTTGTAGATTTCGCCGTTACAAACAACCGCGATCGAACGGTCTTCGTTAAACAGCGGCTGATGTCCGCCCGCCAGATCAATGATTGACAGGCGAGCGTGGCCGAGTGCGACTTGTCCATCAAGATGGACTGTTTGAGCATCCGGCCCGCGGTGCTTGAGCGCGGTCACCATTCGCTCGATCGGTTCTCGCTCGATCAGCGAGTCGTCCAGACTGATGTAGCCAGCGATGCCGCACATGAAAATTCACCGTTCATCTCGAAAGTGTCTTGCGGCCGTCAGCCAACGGAGGCGAATCGCTTGGCGCTCCTTCTCGCGGCACAAACTTATAAGAATCGATGTATTCCATCGTGACCAGTCGTCGATCCCCTTTGGCAAGCCGGGGAAATGGAATACTTTCATGGGCAACGAGCTCATAACGCTGCTTCATTTCGTCCAGCCAGGACTCTAATTTCGGTTGATCGAGTTCGTAGCGTGCATCACGATAAAGCACGCACCTCAGCGGTCGGTTGGCTGAAACGCGACTCAGGTCAGCAGTTCGAAGATGCGAGCGACCGACTTCAATCGCGTGATTGCAAAGGAAGTGAGCCGACCAGCTTAACTCTCGATGCTGATCAGGAACGAAGTCCTGACCCCAATCACTTTTCAGGCACGCGACTTCTTCAGCGAAGTGGGTGCCGACCCAGAATGATCTGGCAAACGCTCGAGCACGATCATCTGACCGAGTCTTATAAGGATTGATCAGATCGCGAGCGACGCCGCCGAGTCCAATGATCAAAAGTATCGAACAAGCCCAGATGAAGCTGTTTTTCATCGAATAACCATACCGTGACCGCCGATCGAGTAATTGCACAACGCCCACGGCGATCAGACAGCAAATCATCGGAGCGACATACTGTGAAAATTTGACGTGTCCTCCGTACGGATATTTCTGAAGAGCCGCAGCGAGAAAATGCAGACTCACCGGGCCCAGTAACAAACCGAGCCACAGGAATTGTTTCTGAGCGACGAGCCGCCACAAACCTGCCAGACAAAAGCAGAGTGTCAGCGTGCTGGCCCAATTGGGTCCACCAAGCGGATACGCCAGAAAATCGCTGGCATGAGTTTTCAACAGCCAGTACGGCAATAACCAGGGCTGACGGACGGGAGGAAAATTCTGCTTCCAGTACTCGCCCATGAACTCCCCTTCGGCCCCGCTCTGAACACGACCGACGAGACTGAACCAGACGACAAAACTGATGACCAGCATCACGTTCCAGACGATCCAGGCTCGCCATTCAACGACGGTTCCTTTTTGACGTAAAAGGACTGTTCCGACGACAAGACTCAGGCCGCCGGCAGCGAATACGGCGGGATACGATGCACCGAGTGCGAATGGCATCAACAATGCCAGACCAATCAGCAATCGGGAATTCCGACATTGGTACCATTCGACAACCAGCGACAGCATGATCAGGGACAAAAACATGTCGGTCCCATACGGTTTTGCTTCGGCGGCGTATCGGATTTGAGGATAAGAAACCGCAAAGACCGCGACGGCGAACAGCAGTGCCGGACCTGACAAAAGTCGCTCGGCAACTTTGCGAAAGAGAAACAGGCTGATGATTGAGCAAATGAAGGGGATCAAACGCAATGAATATTCGGAAAATCCAAAGATCTTGACTGCCGCTCGTTCGATCCACAAAAACAGGACGGGAGCGACTTGATGGAAATCCAGCGGCTGCAATAACTCGGCGAAACTGCGATCAATAAAATTAACGCAAAGAAAACTTTCGTCGTCCCAAAGGGGGAAGCAGAGGTAGTACCGGATGGCTCGAGCCAGTACTCCGACCAGCATGAATAGTCCCAGAAAGCGATTCAGGCTCACCTGGTTGGGGATCGAGATTATCGCCGTTTCGCCAGCATTTCCGGAGAGGCAGGGGTACGACTGTTTCGATTCAGATATTGTTGACGGTTCGCCAGCCAATCAGAGCCACCAGTATTTCATCGGCGCGTCCTTTCGCCGTGTGTCAAATCGTCCGTCGGGACCAGCCCGAATATCGGCTTTTAGTCGAAGTTGTCCATTGAGACAACATCTCTCACGCGAGCCCGACGCGCAAGCGAGGGACATCTCAGCACGATCTTCGCTTGGTCGTTCGAGTGTTTTAAAGTTTCGAGTTTTCGTTTTTTGGACGAATCTACGAATTCAACGCAAAATGCGCAAAGAATAAAATAAAGACTGCCACACCATGGATTCATTACTTTGCGTCTCTGCGCCTTGGCACCTTTGCGTTAAATTCTTTTGAGTTAACGATCTGGAGCATTCTTTTAAAAATCGTGCGGATGAAACACGGTTTGAATTTTGGCCGATGAATTGCTTGCAAGTTCGGTTTTTGCTTGCCGAAACGACAGACGATTCGTCTATCAGCACTTGCCACAGTTTCCTAAAATAACGGTGCACTGAACTGAACGGCTGGGTTGATGAGCGACTGTCGGAAAATGAGACGCAGATGATTTCCGTGCTACAAATTGGTCGAATGTCGAAATTCATCGGGCTGATGGCCTTATTAATCACGGTGTATCAGGCTCCCAGTTTTGCTCAATCGCCAAAGGGGCGAAATTCTCTTCAAATCGTGCAGGAACGGCATAAAGAACGATTCCGCGAATTCTCGACTCAGATTGAAAAACTCGCCCAATTCTGCGACGAAAAGTCGTTGAACGAGGCTGCGGCCGAGGTTCGTTCCCGGGTCATTTTTCCTGAACCGCAGTCACTTCGAGTCGATAAGCTACCGACGGAAATTCGTCCGGAAATTCTGCCGGGAGTGGCGGGCGACGAACGCTATTGGCAAACCCAACTTCGGAACCTCGAGACCGAATACGCCAAAGATCTGTATATGCAGTCTCGTGCGGCTTTGAATCAGGGATATCCCAGCTATGCCTACAATCTGATCCGCGAGGCCGCTATTCACGATTCGGACCACCCTCAAGTGCGCAGAATTCTCGGCTTCGTCCGCATGGGAAACGAATGGGTGACTCCTTTCGCGTTCTCACAGACCAAGCTGAAGGGAAATGTCTGGCACGAAGTCTACGGCTGGCTGCCAAGATCGCATGTCGAGCGGTACATCGGCGGTGAGCGAAACTTTCAGGGCCGCTGGGTTTCCGTTGAAAAAGAAAAAGAACGACGACGTGACTTCGCCTCGGCTTGGGAAGTTCGAACTGACCATTACCTGATCAAGACAAACCTCAGTCTTGAAAAAGGGGTTGAAATGGGAAAAGCCCTGGAAGATTTCTACGTCGTCTTCCAAGAGACTTTCGCAGGTTTCTTTAATACGCCTGAACAACTTAAAAAGTTATTTGATGGGACCGCGAAGTCGGTAAGAGCCGACGCTAAACCGTATATCGTGCATTATTACCGAACGCGGGATGAATATGTGAATCGATTGAAAAGAGTCTTTCCGTCGATCGAACAGACGAACGGCGTGTACATGATCAATGATCGAATTGCTCACTTCTATCATGATCCGGCAAATGAAAATGACGGGACGTTGTTTCACGAAGCAACCCACCAGTTGTTCTTTGAAAGTCACCATGCAAATCGAGCCATCGGTGAAAAAAACCATTTCTGGATCATCGAAGGCATTGCCGGATATATGGAGTCATTTCATCGCAGAAATGGCTCGTTCTCGCTTGGCGATGCGAATTACATCCGGTTTGTTGGCGCCAGGCAGAACCTGTTGGATAAGAATTATTACATCCCGCTGCGTGAGTTCTCGGGATACGGAATGATTGAATTTCAGCGCTCGCCCGAACTTGCCAAGAACTATACACAGGCGGCCGGTTTGGCCCGATTCTTTATGCATTACGACAAAGGTCGCTACCGTGAGGCGCTCGTCAAGCATCTGTCTCAACTCTACAGCAGCGACGAACGGACTCGCGAACGAGCTGACAGCCTTGAAGAATTGACCGGCGTCGATTTCTCAGATCTGGATCGACAATATGCCGAAGACTCTCGCAAGACGGAAGAAAAGGTTTCCGTCCGCTGAACCGCAGGTTTTGACTTGCAGCGGTCGCTCGATAGCGGGACTCCGAAGTTTTATTCTGTGAATCGATCCGATGCTTTGGAAAAAAGCTTCGGACTTGCCAGTATGGAATGAGCGCCCGTTTTCAGCGGCCTTGAATGCAGGACTGAACCCCATGCCAGATCAAGAGAAATAACATGAGATCAGACAGACGTCAGTTTCTTTCCGTGTCCGCTTCAGCAGCGATTGGACTTGGCGGCTTAACCGCCGCCAACGCGGATGAGCCTCGTGATGCGTCGCCCAAACCGGGTACCTGGAATGGAAATCGAATTGCAGTCTCGACGTACTCGTTCTGGCAGTTCAAGAATGAATCGCTGCGAAGTATCGAAAACTGCATCGATCTCGCTGCTGATATGGGATTCGATGGCGTCGAAATTCTTCATCGTCAGATGGAAGATGAGTCCAATGCGTATCTTCAAAAACTGAAACAACGCGCCTTTCGACGTGGCATCGATCTGTGCGGCTTTTCGACTCATCAAACGTTCGTCTCGCCCGATAAAGAAATTCGGCAGAAAAACGTTGAGCATACAATCCGTTGTATTGAACTTGCCTATCGCCTCGGCATCCCGACGATCCGGGTCAATACGGGTCGCTGGGGAACGGCAAAAGACTTTGACGAGCTGATGGCGAATAAGGGGATTGAACCGCGATTGCCTGGAGTCAGCGACGACGCGGGCTACGGCTGGGTGATTGATGGCTTGATTCAATGTCTGCCGAAAGCGGAAGAGTGCGGCGTGGTGCTCGGGCTGGAAAACCATTGGGGACTTGGGCGAACTGCCGCCGGGGTCAACCGAGTCGTCGATGCCATCAAGTCACCGTGGTTACAGATCACGCTCGATACGGGAAATTTTCTGGAAGACATGTACGAACAGATGGAAGCGATCGCACCTCGTGCGGTTCTCGTGCAGGCAAAGACCTACGATGGCGGTGGCACCTGGTACACGCTTGATCTGGACTATCCTCGCATCGCTGCGATTCTGCGAAAACACAATTACCAGGGTTACATTTCACTCGAATTTGAGGGAAAAGAGGACCCGAAGACGGCGGTTCCGAAAAGTTTGCAGCGATTGCGACAAGCGTTTCGAAGTACGACGAAAGCCGAGTGATTCGTCTCGGCCTGAGTCAACCGATCGAATTACCGTATTGTGCCACTGCTTCGGAGTCCTCGGAGAAGCAGTGTCTTCTCCGAGGACTCCGTCAAAGACGCACTGCTTGACCGAAGACGGTCAAGCAGTGGCACACGAAGTTACGTTAGAGCGATTCAACGTTCGGGTCCATGGTTTCCAGATGAGCTTCTGCGGCAGTCTTGGCTGCGTCACGAAGATGAAGCTCTGTCTCAATCTCGTGTCGTTGTCTGGCAACAGCGGCATCGAATTGGCTGAGGACGTCAAGGGCCTTGTCTTTCGATGTCACCAGTCCAATGAACAAATACTGGGCAATGGCGATTCCATAACAGACCCAGCCTTCCGTGCCGGAAAGTAACACGGAAAGGATCGCCAGAACTGGCGACGAACGGTTCAAATGCTGACAGATCAAACCTTTGATGAGCTTGGGGAAATATTGGATCAGGCTGCGAAAGAAATGGCCCTTTTCGATATCCGGTTTTTGGGGGCCGGGGTGAATCAAAGCGAATAACGCCTGATCGGGCATCCCTTCGATCACTCCAATCGCCAGAAGTAAACGTCCCGCCATAAAATAGAGACTGAGCCGCGCCGATTCGTTTACACCCGGAAAGAGATATTCTTCCATGTTCCGTGTGGCGGCTAAGAGCAGCAGCGATCCTCGAAACCACTGTTCGAGATCCTTTTCCAGTTCTTCGTCAATTTCCTTATTGCGTACGACCTTTCGCATCAACATGCGGAAAATGGGAATGGCAATAAAGCCGAGAAAAAACCGCGTGACCGGCTTCAATATTGGCCGCAGAATCTGACCCGACAGCGATTGAAACACAATTATCTCAGACAAAATATTTCATTACGCACGAATTGAAGGAAGGTCTTCGCCACCAGTCTTATCGCATGGTCTTAGAGACCGTCAACGTGGCGAATCGCGTTGCGGATCATTCCGGAAGGATTATTTATCGACGAATCAGGGGTTCAAGAGCCCGAAGTCGGTTCACCCAGCATCTTCAACATTTGGTCTCCGACAGAATCTTCGGTCGGTTCAGCAGGAGGGAGGTTTAGCTGGCGAAGAAGAGCTTCTGCCTTTTCGAAAGGACAGTATCGTTCCCAGTGCGCGACTAACTGTTGGAAATCTTCGTTTCTTAAGGCGTCGGCCATCGTAGAATGCCGTTTCACCTGGTGCGACGGGTTCGAAGCTAATAAACGCTGACGGCAGCAAGCGGCGACATCCGGCCATCCGGCGCGGCACGCTTCGACTCCAGCGAGTAATAGAAAACGGTCACGGACTTGCGGCTGCTGCTTCTGGTCTGAAATGGCGGCTAGTCGAACGTAAACTTGCATCGCCGTTTCGTGGTCTCGCATGATCTCATTGCCCCTGAATCGACGCCGCCAGTTTCGTAAACCGATTCAATAAGGTATCCGCAGTGAATCATACGAAAGTTCAACTCCCGCAGGGAGGCGAGCGTTCGTCGACTTGTAGTCGAGATAGTGCGAAACGTGCGTCAGGTAAGCCTGCTTCGGCTTAACTCGCTCGATCGCTTCAAGTGCCTGAGGGATGCCGAAATGGGTCGCATGAGGGGTGTCTCGCAAGGCGTCGATGACCAGTACATCCAGTCCCTCTAATAATGGCCAGCTTTCATCGGGAATGAAACTGACGTCGGTGCAAAATGCGACGTTGGCGATGCGAAAGCCGAGAACAGGCAAGCGGCCGTGCATCAAACGAATCGGCTGGATTTTCTCTCCCAGAACTTCGAAAGATTCAAGCCCGATCCGGCGAAACTCCAGCAGCGGAATCGCGCCATGGTGTAAGTCTGCGGGCGAATTATTAAAGGCATATGAGAATGAGGAGCGGATTTGTTGTTCAACGATTTCTTCACAGTACAACGGAATCGCGCGCTCCAACCGATACCCGAACAAGCGCAGATCGTCGAGACCGAAAAGGTGATCCGCGTGACTATGTGTATAAACGACAGCTTCAACCAGATCGATTTTTTCTCGCAGCAATTGCAGCCGCATTTCGGGTGACGTATCGATCAGAAACGTTCCCTCTTTCGTCCGAACGGCAACGCCCGTCCGAGTTCGCTTGTTCTTCGGATCGTCCGACTCACACACTTCGCAATGGCAACCGATGACGGGAACACCGTGACTCGTCCCGGTCCCCATCAAAATCAATTCTCGGTCCGACTGAAAGGGCATGAGCTCGTAATCTCGCAGGCGATTAGAAATGTAAGTTTTCCAGGAG
>JBAXBD010000196.1:0-9269 GCA_037142165.1 Schlesneria sp.
CGCCTAACGCCGTTCGGTTTCGCGTCGACTTAAAACGCTTCCAGGACAAAATGAATAGTGGACCGGTAACGCGAGCATATCAGTAGCCACGCGACGGCGAGCGATTGTCTGATCGTTCGCCGTCTGTTTTGGGCAGACGCAAACTCTGGGATGCACCAGTCGCTTTGATCGTCGGTATGCACGCCTCACATCTCGCGGGGTGGATCAGAACTTCGTGTGCAACGACGACGCCCGCGAGATTGACAAAAAACGACATCATTGCGCGATAGCGCACTCAGGCCCCGGCTGAAACACAATTTCAAGAACTTCTTGCGACAATGCGCAATCCAACTCGCCAACTTGAAGCGTGGCTCAACAAATTAACGATGCGCGTGTAAGCTTTTCAAAACTCAAGCTGCGTTGCCGTGCCTGATCACGGAATGATGAATGCGGTCCTCGTGATGATGTCTGTTCGAGGACGTTAACGTCCTCCGTTAAAAAACATAACGCGACAAATGAATCGTATTACGTTGCTGTTCTTGTGGTGATCGAAGACTCACTTGGGTTTCGGTTTCATGAGACGACTTTGTTGATGAAAATTTTTTTCGGCAGGTTTTGATGGAACAATTTGTTGACCCCAAGATGCTGGCCAGTCTCGCCGAAGTTTATCGGCTGACGATGCGGTTAACGCTCGTTTGCGTGGTGTTTGTGCCTCTGGAGCGGCTGTTTGCGGCGCACCCACAGCGGATATTTCGAAAACAGATTTTGATTGACCTGGCTTACTATGTCATGAACAGTCTGATTGTGGCCATGTTCCTCAGTTTTCCCATCGGACTGATGACCTGGTCCCTGCAAAAATCACTGCCGGCAACGATTTTGACACTGACGACAACGCTTCCTGTCTGGGCACGTTTGTGCCTGGGACTGGTTGTGAGCGAAGTCGGTTATTACTGGGGGCACCGACTCAGTCACACCATCCCGTGGCTTTGGGATTATCACGTGGTTCATCACAGTGCCGAGCAAATGGATTTCATGGTGAATACACGAGCCCATCCCGTTGATCTGGTTTTCACTCGTCTTTGCTCACTCGCCCCACAATACGCGATCGGTTTGGGTGGACTGGCAACTGGCGAGGGGAGCTGGATTCCGATTGTTCTTGCCCTGTTTGGTCTCTTTTGGGGTTATTTTCTTCACGCAAATCTTCGTTGGCGGTTCGGCTTGTTGGAACGGGCAATTTCGACGCCGGGGTTTCACCATTGGCACCACACGTTGAATGGCCCCATCAACAAGAATTATGCGTCCACATTGCCATTGCTGGATTGGATCTTCGGCACCCTGCATCTTCCCAAGGAACTGCCCGATCATTACGGGGTCAGTAGCGCAGTCCCCGACAGCCTGTTGGCCCAACTCGCCTTACCCGTCAGCCCTTCCGCTCCTTCGCTTCGTCGGCTGAAACGGACGACGAAGCACGAAACAGCCCTGTCGCAACTTCCCAAAATCACGGCCGACGAGCTGGCGACGGAGGTCGATTCATGGCAAAAAACGACGCTCGCTGATGAGCAAACCACAAGAGATTCACTGTTTGTCCATGAAAATGGTTCTGCCGCGCCGCTTTACAAAGCAACGACTTCTCAATCGTGACCAGAAAAACAGCGTCGAATCAATTGATCACGGCCAGGCCACAGTCGAACAATTCAGGTTCGAAAACGTGGTTTTTGATGGATGAACCCGCTAAAATCGCGTTGACGCGCATGACGTGGGGTTCGTCGGAGGCGTAAATTTTGTTGTGAAGAAGACTCTGCATGATTATGAAAAGGCTCAAGGAGGAAACTCGTTCATCGCACGAGGCGACAGAGAAACAATTAAACCTCTTCAGTCGAATGTCGACAGACCAGCAGTACGCCCGGTTACTGGGCCGCTTCTGGGGTTTTTATGTGCCAATTGAATCAACGATCGGTCAGGTTGCTGGTGTAGATAAATTGCCCCTTAATCTCTCCGCTCGTCAAAAAAAGCCGCTTTTACAGTCGGATTTAACGTTTCTTGACTGGAATGAACCGACGATTCAGGCATTGCCACTTTGCGTCGATCTGCCAACACTGGATTCCGTTCCTCAAGCCTTGGGTTGCCTGTATGTCCTCGAAGGTTCGACGCTCGGTGGACAATTCATTTCCCGAGATTTGCAAAGCCGATTAGGCATCACCCCCGAAAAAGGAGGGCGTTTCTTTGCCAGTTATGGGCCGGCAGTCGGATCGATGTGGAAGGCGTTTGGTGACACTGTCACTGCATACAGCACCAGCCCGGAAATTGAAGACGCCATCGTTGACTCGGCGATTGAGACTTTTGCTGCGTTCGGCCGCTGGTTTGATGAAATCAACGAGAACGTAAATTGATCGGGCGGTCTTTGAAAAGAATTTCGTCCCCGTCAAACCCTTGCGGGGGGAAGAACGTAATAAAGCTTGCCGATCCGTCTAAAAACGAGCAGCCGTTTTCGACTGAACAAAGCGACATCGCAGATGCGTTAACCTGCGTTTTTTCAACCCTCTAGAAGTCTTCGACTAAGATCGCAGGAATGGACTCAACTGACCCGAATCGCATGAAATCAACCGATCTCACACCCGACAATTGTGACAAAGAGCCAATCCACATACCTGCGTACATCCAGCCTCATGGGGTTCTGATTGCCGTTCGGCCCGTTGATCTGATTATCTTGCAAATCAGTGAGAATAGTGCGCAATGGCTGGGTGAGTCTCCGAACGAGCTGTGGGGACAGCCCTTGGAAAAGGTGATTGGATCGAGGAATGTCAGCGCCCTTCGGGACTTGCTGGATCAAAAGAGCCTCGAGAACAATCCTCACTATGCGTTCTCGTTCGTTCCCAAGGGAAATACGGGACGCGACCATGACGATTCACCCCCTGAGGAACTTGATGTCGAAGATAGGAACTTGATGTCGAAGATGTTGCGAAAGTTTCCCGGGGAGATGAGTCGAATGCTTCTGACAAACTGAATCTGACGGTTCTGGATGTGACCGCCCACATTTCCCATGGTTCGCTCATTCTCGAGATGGAAAGGTCAGGGCGCACCGAAGGGGGTCCGCCGCTTGATTATCTGAGTCTGGTCAAGGTTGCCGTCGGTCAGATGCAGCAGACCGTTTCACTTCGAGATTTCTGCCAGGCAATCACGGATCAGATCGCCGAGTTGACTGGCCTGGACCGGGTGATGATTTATCGTTTCGACGAAGATTTCAGCGGGTGGGTGATCGCGGAGACGAAGCGGGACCGCCTGGAGACGTTTCTCGACTTGCATTTTCCCGCCGTCGATATCCCCAAACCGGCTCGTGACATTTATCAGAAGATCTGGCTTCGACCATTGCCAGACGTACGTGCCGAGGCAGCAGCAGTGGTCCCCCCCCTGAATCCCGATACCGGGCGACCGCTGGACATGACGTATTGTTTCCTGCGTGGCGTCTCAAAAATGCACGTTGACTATCTGGAGAACATGCGTGTCCGGATGACGCTCACGATGGCGATTAAGCGAGAAGACCAACTGTGGGGCTTGATCGCGTGCCACCATTACCAGAAAAAAATCGTGCCGTACCAGACCCGTGCCGCCTGCGAGTTCCTGGCTCAGATTGTCTCACTTCAATTGAAATCATCCGAAGACCGCGAGCACCTTGTCCACAAGGATCGGATTCAGGGAGTTTTCGATAGCCTTTTGGTCCGGACGCTTCCCGAGTACACCGATTTTTCGACTTTCGTCACGGCGACACCCACGTTGCTCGATTTCATTGAAGCTGGCGGCGCCGCGGTTCATCAGAGCGGTGGCAACTGGGTCGTCGGTAATGTTCCCACCCTCGAGCAACGTGTGGCGCTGATCGCCTGGTTGTGTGAGCGTCAGCAGGACAGTACTTCTGAAGAACAAGTCTTTGCCACGAATTCGTTGAGCGAACTTTACCCGCCCTCCGACGCTTACACGGATGTCGGCAGTGGGTTGTTAGCAATTCCCATTTCGCGCTCCGGTCGCGACTGGCTGCTGTGGTTTCGCCCCGAGTTAATTCAGACCGTAAAATGGGGAGGAAACCCTGATGAAAAACCGATCGTCGAAGGGCCGCATGGTCCACGGCTGTTGCCGCGAACTTCGTTTGAGATCTGGAAGGAGACAGTACGAGGTCAATCGAGTCGCTGGCAGCCTTTCGAAATTAAAGCCGCTCGAAAACTGCGATTCGCTCTTCTTGAAATTGTGGTTAGCCATACTGAAAAGCTCACCGCTCTGAATCGGCAACTCGAAATCAGCAATGAAGAGCTGGACAGTTTCGCCTATGTCGCCAGTCATGACCTGAAAGAACCGATGCGGGGAATTCTCCATTACGCTCAATACCTCATCGAGACTTGCAATCAGAAACTCGATTTAGACTCGCAAAATCGCTTGCAGGGGCTCATGCGATTGACCCGTCGCATGGACGCACTGATCAATTCACTTTTGCACTATTCACGAGTTGGCCGACTCGATCTGGTATTGAACGACGTTGACTTGAACGAAGTCCTCGCAGAAGTATTTGAACTGCTGGAGGCAAGTCGACCCAACGCTAAGATCGAATTCCGCGTACCGCAATCTTTGCCCCGCGTGCGCGGCGACCATGTGCTGATGCGCGAACTGTTTCTGAATCTGGTCGGCAATGCCATGAAATATAACGACAAACCCCAGCCGTGGGTTGAGATTGGTTTTGTGGAGGAAGGTGACGAATCAATTTTCTACGTTCGTGACAATGGAATTGGGATTTCTAATCCCTTTCATGAACAAGTCTTTAAGATGTTTAAACGTTTGCATGGTCGTGATGAGTACGGCGGTGGTTCGGGCGCCGGTCTGACAATTTGCCGTAAAATTGTCGAGCGACATGGCGGCCGAATTTGGATTGAATCTTCACCGGGTCACGGTGCCACTTTCTTTTTTACCCTGGGGCGTGCTAAAGCAAAATGATCGCGCAGCCGAAGCGAACGATACTCGTTATCGAAGATAGTGACGAAGATTTTGAAACGATTGAGCGGGTGATTCTTGCGTCCGGACGTGCCTGGCCCATCCGTGCAACGAATGGCGAGAACGGTGTTCGCCTGCTCCGCAGTCAAGAACCTGGTCACGACGTCGACCTGATCCTCTTATATCTGAACATGTCCGGACTAGATGGGCGTGACGTACTCCGCGAAATCAAAACTGATGAAAAGCTGCGGTTGATTCCGGCGGTTGTGTTCACGACTTCCCCCGATCCCCGTGATATCCAGTGCTGTTACCGCAACGGCGCCAATAGTTATCATTTAAAGCCGATTGACCTTTATGAGTTTCAAGCCGTTGTGCAATCAATCATCGACTATTGGATTGATAAGAATATCTCGTATCAGAATGGGGTCGACAGATGACTGACGCGTTTCACGGCAGCGTACCGAATGAGAAAATTCGGGCGGATTCTTGCAATGAAAAACTCTCCTGTGGAACGACAAAACTGAAGATCGTCATTATCGAAGACAATCCTGACGACCGAAGCCTAATTCGTCGTTATTTGATTCAAAGCGTCGATTTCCGATGCACAATTTTCGAAGCGGAAACAGGGACGAGTGGCGTACAGCTTTGCCAGAAAATTCATCCGGATTGCGTGATCCTCGATCTGTATTTACCCGACCTGGACGGGTTGGGTGTACTGCAACAGTTGAGGGATCGCGAATCAGAAATCCCCTTTCCTGTCGTGGTCCTGACTGGAATCACTGACCATAGCTCGTATGGCCAGACTGCCATTATTCATGGTGCCCAGGATTATCTCAGTAAGGACTGGATAACCGCCGAAAGTTTGGGCAGGACCGTTGTCAACTCCATCGAACGATTTCAATTAATGCGGTCCAAGAGGGCAGAACAGGCCCTAAAGCATGCGGATCGTCGTAAGAATGAATTCCTTGCCACGCTGGCTCATGAACTCCGCAATCCGCTGGCGCCAATCCAAAATGGCCTGGAGTTGATACGACTTGCGCAGGGCGATCCGGAGGCGATTGCCCAGGCTCGTGAGATGATGGAACGACAACTTGATCAGATGGTGCGGCTCGTCGACGATCTCCTCGATATCAGCCGCGTTTCGAACAACAAACTCGAACTCCGCAAACAGAACGTTTTATTGACGCGGATCATCGATCAAGCAGTCGAGTCCGTACGGCCCATGATCGACGCCGCAAACCAGGTGATTGCAACCGACTTGCCTGTCGAGCCAATCTCTCTCGAAGCCGATTTCGCTCGACTTGCGCAGGTATTTGCGAATCTACTGACGAATGCCTCTAAGTTCACTCACTCACATGGCCACATCTGGTTAACAGTGACGCGTGACGACGAGACCGTGAAGATCTCAGTGAAAGATGACGGAATTGGGATCCCCGTCGAAAAGCAGGGGCAGGTATTCGACATGTTTTCGCAGATCGGACAACCGGTCGAGAATGCTCAAAAAGGTCTTGGGATCGGACTAAGCCTGGTGCAGAGTTTAGTCGAAATGCACAACGGTACCGTCGAAATGAAAAGTGACGGCCCCGGCAGTGGCTGCGAGTTCACGGTCCGGTTGCCAATTCTTCGAAACATCGTTGTCCCGACGACGAATCCAGAAATCAAAGATCCCGCGACCACAAATTCCCTGCGTGTTTTAATCGTGGACGACAATCGGGATGCGGTCAAGTCGCTCGCCATGGTATTGAAGCTACAGGGCCACACCGTAGAGACTGCGTATGATGGACGAGAAGCGGTCGATGCCGCAGCGATGTTCAGGCCCGATGTGGTGCTACTCGATCTCGGGCTTCCGAAAATCAACGGCTACGAAGCATGTCGACAGATCAGAGACCAGGAATGGGGCCAGAACATCAAGATCATCGCCGTGACCGGATGGGGGCAAGAGGATGACCGTAAGAAGACCAGCGACGCCGACTTCGATCGCCATCTGGTTAAGCCGGTTAAACCAGCCGTATTGCTGGAATTACTCGCCGAGTTGCAAAAAAGTCAACGATGATTAACGGACTTCCGACGGTTGGGGTCGGAAGACGGCTCATCTTCGCTGGAATTTTTTTCATTTCACTCGTCACGCCGATCAGTTTGAAATCCGGCATCGCTTTGACGCCATAGATCCCCACGTCGTCCACTCGAGCATTGTAAGACGGTCACCAAGTTGCCGTTTTGATGAATGTCCGTCACAATTCGAAAATGAATCCGGTCACATCGCTTGAATGGCTTAAAATGAACAGTTTTTGTGAATTGAAAATAACGAGCCACGAGCCGTAGCATGGGCTTTAGCCGTGCGTTTACTCCCTTTTATGGAGGCTGGAAGCGCACTCATCGAAAAACCGAGTGGCAGCCTTCATCTTCAAATATTCAATCTCAGTGAGAAAACTAATGTTGAGAAATGCAGGGACGAAGGTTTTGTTTCGGGCGATCACGCTGGTCGCGTTGGTCCTGTCGGGTCCAGTTTTTGCATATTCTGCAGAAGATGCGACGAACGTGACGTCGGTGGTGATGGCGGCTGTCAAAGATAACAAGCTTACGATTGCCGCTGATAATGGAGTTTTCACCGACACGGCGCCTGGGATTCCAAAGAAGCTGACGGTTGAATACCGCATCGGTGATGAGAAACTGAAACGTGAAGTGAATGAAGGTGGAAAGCTTGAAATCGTCGTACCGGACGGCCAGAAACTAGTCGTCATCAAGGCCGTATATGGCCCTGCAGACGGTTCCACCCCGCAACAGAACGACGCGAGTATCGCTCCTATGGAAGTGCTGGAAACGCTTCCAGGATTCACGATCGAGCATGTTTTGAAATCGGAGCGAACCAAGGGGGTTTCCTGGATCAGCATGACAAAAGATCCCAAGGGGCGTCTCCTTTTGGGTGCACAACGGGGCCAGCCAATCACTCGGGTCACGCTTGAAAATGGTAAGGTCGTCAAGGACGAGACAATGTCAATTCCTGTGACGGAAACCATGGGGATGCTGTTCGTCGACAACGTCTTGTATCTCAACGGAGCCGATGCTGACGGGAAGTATTGTTTGTTCCGATGCAAAGATACGAAGGGTGACGACAGCTATGGCGATGTCGAATCCCTGCGCGAATGGCGCGGCGGTGCGGGTGAACACGGGGCTCATGCCATCGTCCTCGGGCCGGATAAGATGCTTTACATTGTCTGCGGAAACTTCGTTGATGTTCCGAATGATCTGGCGCCAACGTCTCCACACCGCAGCTATGGGGATGACCTGGCGCTCAAGCGAGCTGAAGACGGAAACGGTTTTGGTGCAGGACGTCAGCCACCTGGTGGGTTCATCGCACGGGTCGATCTGGATGGGAAAAACGCGGAACTTTATTCCGCCGGCGAGCGAAATACCTATGACATCGCCTTCAATTCTGATGGTGAGTTGTTTGGATGGGACAGCGACATGGAATGGGACTGGGGCAACCCCTGGTATCGACCTGTCCATGTCTTTCATTCCGTTCGAGGTGGCGACAATGGTTTTCGGGAAGGAAGCGCCAAGTGGCCAGAGTATTACGCCGACAGCCTGCCTCAAACGACGACGATCGGCATCGGCTGTCCGACTGGAGTCGTCTTCGGAACGGGTGCGAAATTTCCGGCGAAGTATCAAAAGGCCTTTTATATTTGCGATTGGACTTATGGTCGGCTGATGGCCGTGCACTTGTCACCCAAGGGTGCGAGCTATACCGGAACGTTCGAGAATTTTGTCGCCCCGAAATCGCTTCACGCCAAAGCAGGTAAAACGCCGCTCAACTTGACCGATGTCGTCATCGGCGACGACGGCGCTCTCTACTTCACCATCGGGGGGCGAGGGACTGCGGCCAGTCTGTTCCGCGTGACATACACCGGGACCGAACCTGCCGCACCGATCCCCGCAAGTCAGCTTCAGGAAAATGAGGGGCGTTCCGCACGTGATCTGCGTCACAAGCTGGAATCGCTGAATGTCAATCATGACCCTTCGACGGTCGCGTTTGCCTGGCCCTATTTGAACAATTCCGATCGCTACATTCGGTACGCGGCGCGTATGGCGATCGAGCGGAATCCTGTCGCCGAATGGAAGGAAAAGGCCCTGGCGGAAATGCAGCCGCATGCCGCCTTCACTTCCCTGCTGGCACTGGCTCGACTGGGCGCTCCGGAAACTCAACCAGCGATTATGAAGTCGCTGTCGTCGTTCCCCTTGGACACCCTTACGGAAGAACAAATGCTGGAACAACTGCGGGTGATCGAAGTGTCGACACTTCGATCACCCGCAGTTGTTCC
>JBAXBD010000197.1:0-9254 GCA_037142165.1 Schlesneria sp.
GTTTCCTCAGGTCGAGTTCATACTCTGTCCTCATCTCGGCCTGCATCCATTAATGGCCGAAATTGTCGTCGCTCGATTGCAGGAAGGTGATTCTGCCCCCGCAATGTGATAAACAAAACGATTCCGTTGTCCGTTCTTTACTCGGATTTGATGAATGGCTGCTTCTAAAAGACTTGACGAGAAACTGCGGTCGATTCACGCCGACCCGCACGGATCACCGGAATTCATCATTGCCGACGCCAAGGACGCTGACATGGCGTTCGGAATGTCTGCACCGGGTGAAATTCGACAGGGGGGCTCTCCGGAAAAGCATGATGGCGAACTCCGATTAAAAACGCTGGCCGAATATCGAGATCAAATTCGGCAGGTGATTGGTCAGCAGATTGTCGACATCGTTTTGATGTCCGCCAGTACTTGTGAACAATTAGCCGTCAAAGAACGGCTGTTCGAAAATTCGCCGCTAACTCCGGCGGCGCGAGCTAACGATGCAACAGACGTCCATGTTCCTCGAGGAGGAACGGTTCATACAGAACCCGCTCGTCCGTTTCGCACAGCGCATATCGATCACATGCAGTGCGGACATATCGATTGTTCGACGGCAGAAAGGGATTTAGGAGCCAACCTCGGCCTGTACTCGGTGACCTTTCTGAACGATCAAGAACGTGACTTGGAGACACTGACTCGGTACAAAGAATTTCGAGAAGAGGCCGAGCGAAAAAGGTTCCGACACTTCCTGGAAATCTTCGATCCGAACGTTCCTGACGCTGTGGCTGCTGAAAAACTGCCCGGGTTTATTAATGATTTGATCGCCAGAACGCTCGCCGGCGTCGCGCAAGCAGGACGCCCCATCTTTTTGAAAATGGTCTATCACGGCCCAAAGGCGATGGAAGAACTTGTTGCCTACGATCCTCATCTGATCGTAGGAGTGCTCGGAGGAGCCGCAGGAACAACTCACGATGCCTTTCAATTGCTGCATCAGACGAAAAAATACGGCGGACGAGCCGCATTATTCGGACGCAAGATTAATCAGGCCGAAAACCAACTCGCGTTCATCGAGTTTCTACGCCACATCGCGGACGGAGTGATCGATCCGGAAGAAGCGGTTAGAGCGTATCACTCCGTCTTACAAAAACTCGGTATCACTCCAAATCGGACACTTGAACAGGACCTGACGTTCCAGACATCGGTCATGAGTTACGGGCGCAGTCCAACAACAATCAGTATTCCGGCGCCAACGACACTTCCATCAACACCGCCCAGGTCGTCGCCGCTCGAATCAAAAGCGACGATTGAAGCAACGGTCAGCGATAAGCCTGACTTCGGCAAAATGACCCAGGCCCAGCGGTTACAGTACCATCTGGATCGTCTCAAACGATCTTTTGGTTGATTTGCATTAGAAATTCGTAGTTGGGATTTCCAGCCGGCCCTACGGGATTCCAACAAAATCAGGACCAACCGAGACGCCAATTCCAGGAGCGGCCGAAAGTCTCAAGTCCGAAATGGATCACTTTTCCTAGTGTCGATGGGGCTGTTGTTGTTGGTAAAGCTCAAGTCGATCACGCTGATCTTACTCGAGTTTCCCGTCTCCCAGTATGTCGACCGATTGTTTCTGATATTTAATCGTATTAATCCAGTCGCTCGCTTCTGCGTAACTGGCAGCGAGAATTTCGACCACGGTCGAGTTTTCCATTCTGTCAAAGGACAGGCTTTTGCTGCGAGTGAGATTGCTAGTAGCTAATCAAACGAGTTAACGCGCCATAAGCTTAACGTCGGAGGTCTCGCCACCTTTTAAGGTGACGGTCATTTTGTCCGAATTCTGATCGGTACTGCCGGGATTGGGTCGACCGTGGATCACGTATTTTCCCTCGGGGACGTTTTCGAATGTGATGATGTTATTTGCGTCGATTTGTCCGCTGCCACCCCATGATCCGATTTTTTCGCCCCCTTCTGGTTCGATGTGAACGAGATACTGGCCCTCTCGTATTGCCGCTGAAAAATCGACGGTCACTTTAAGTTTGGCGGCGGATTGCATTACTAGCTTCAGGTTTGGCACTGGGACCTCGATCGTCAGGCCGAGGCCGGGACGGACGTAACCCGGCTTAGAGACTCGGACGGTTGCCGTGCTGATCGGTGTTGAAACGAACGAAAATCGGCCTTCCGCATCTGTTTTTGCGATCGAGTCGTCAGGGATCTCGTAGCCACCGAGATTTGTGACGTCGTCATTGTCAATTCGGACGGTCGCGTCGGCCAACGGCCCTCCAAGAGAATCGACCACTCGGCCGGATACCGTTCCGGGTTTGGCCAGTTCGGAATTGTGCTCCGACCACTTCGCTTCGTTATCGTATTGTGCATAGCCGATGACTCGGGAAGCGTATCCGTCGGCGGTCAGAACGAGTCGACACCATTCTTGAGGAGCCTTTTTCACGACCCAGCGGCCTTCTGTGTCAGTGGGCGCCTCGACCAGTTTTGTGTAGCGGTAACCCCCTTCCTTTTGAGGCTCGATCTTCTGTAATTCCAAGGTAGCTTTCAACGGAATTCGTGTTTCAGCATCGACGACTTTTCCTTGAAGAACCACACCGTCTTTCAATGTGAAACCATGAGCCTCCAGCCTCTGGTCGATGACATCAAGTCCTCCGGGAACTTTTACTTTCGTCCAGTGGATCGAGCCGCCGCCATAGACATCCAGTTGAGCCAATACGACGGGATCTCGTTTGCCGACAGAACTCAATCCGACGGGGAGTTGCCTCTGTTTCTTCCGGCTTTCCGGCTGCCAGATCATGAAGACCCAGTCGATCTTTGCTTTCTCCGTCTTGTCTTTTTCGCTATTGGGATTCAGCCAGAAGCTGCGGCCAATCCCATCGTGAAGGACTACGCGTTTAAACGGAGTGTCGATCTTGGCGAAGTCGTCTAATACCTTTTGAAACGCTTCGGTATCGCCCCGACATTCGGCATGAGATTGTCCTCCTCCAAATGGAGGACCTTCCCAATAGGCGACGCGAGATTTTGTATTAAAGACTGCGGCCGCATCTTTCGGCCAGCCAGGATCGGCGACAGGATCATTCCCTTCACCACCAGTAATCAGAGCCCACGCTGGGCTGCTGGAAACGCCAGCGATGGCGATCGTAAGAGCCGCCCAAAACCACTTTTTCGTCCAGAATATTCGTAGGCAAGCGAGTTTCATGGTGAGTTCCCGATCGATAATGTTTTCGAGGATGTTGGAGACGGGATTTTTTTTCTTACTGAAACGAGCCTCGCGAAAACAAAGGTGATTACCCGCGCCGGCTTTCGGATCGCCTCTTAGACATCAAGTCGAGCTGGGAAGTTCCAGGTAAACGGATCAAACAGCGAGCGTATTTTCAATTTTCCAGGTCCGAGCGATGTTTTCATGCAGATTGAATTACGTCCGTTCCAGAGTTAGCATACCCTTTATTGTGGGCGACTGCTCTGCTTTGCGGACTTTCGGTATTCCAGCCAGCGGAAATGGAATCTCTGTATGCGAATGATCACGGGGGCGTTGCTCCTCCTGGTTGCTGAACTAGCATTTTACCATGCTCATAGCATCGGCTTTCCGCATTACCGATTCGTAAACGAAGTGCTTTTGCCCGTCAGTGGGCTGCTGGCCATCATGGGGGTGGGAATGATTGGCTTCGGCCTTTGGTTTGATCGTCCACCACCACCACCACCACCGCGTCCCCCAGAAGTTTGACTAGGTGATCATAAGCGTTCGACGCCCACCGGTTCGATTGGATCACGCGAAATGGTCAATGCGACCGCGAGTAAAACAGTCACAGTACGCCGTCCGAGCGAGTACCGATACATTGACTGGTCGGCGGCCACGCTAGCCACGTCGTGCCTCTTAGTCGCAATTGTGGTCTGCATTTGGCGAATCGGCTTTCCTTCTCGCGTGGATCGACTCCTTCGCCAGTCCGCTCAAGCGTTTTCTTTTGAGGATTATCGTTTCGCCGAACAACTTGCACGGTCTGCCGTCGCTCTCGACCCGCAATCCGATCTCGGGTGGGTGCTGGCAGGGTCGGCCGTCGCGAAACAGAAAAGATCGATTGAAGCAATCGATCTTTTCTCGAAAGCGCGCGACACGGCCACGCTGGACGTCCGAATCGCAGCCGTTCAAGGGCTTGCAGAACGTCAATTGTTACTCGGACACGCCGCTGATGCAGAGCGTAGCTTACGCAAGACGCTGGTGCTCGATCCAAAAAACAATTGGGCAAACTGGCAACTGGCTTACCTTCTTCAGATTGAAGGGCGGTGTTGGGAATCGTTGCCCTATTTGCAACACTCGCTGGCACACAGCGCTACAGGTTCCGACGAACTTGTTCTGCTCGGAACACCTGAACGAATTTTCGTCGGCGACGAGCACTTCATTCGGCGGTGCTTGGATGCTCATCCCGACGATCCGTTACTGCTGCTGGGCGAATCCCGGCACGCGCTGCTCCGAGCCAACCGGACTCATGCTCGTGAAATCCTCCAACGAATCACCCAAGAGAGGCCTGATTCACTCGAAGCCCAAGCGCGTTGGGGGCGTTTGCAATTGGAAATCGAGGGTTTAGAGGTCATGCGCGACTGGAATGCACAACTCCCCGCCGACGCGGACTCGCACCCGGAAATTTGGGTGACGCGGGGTTATTGGATGAAGCACCTGGGTCGTGATCGAGATGCCCTGGCTTGCTTTGCCGCCGCTGTTCGACTGTTCCCCGAACATGTCGGCGCAACGTACCAGTTATCGCAACTGTTGGCAGCAGAGGGTGAATCGAAAGCTGCAGAGCAGTTTGCAAAGCGTTCATCACAACTTTCAAAACTGGAATACGTCATCGACGAGCTCCGGTATTCCCCTCAATTCGATCGCATTCACGAAGCGTTCGAGCTTCTCACCCGACTGGGCCGAATTTCGGAAGCACTTGGTTGGTGCCGGGTCATGCTCATGTACCATCCCAATTCCGACTGGGCCAATGCGGGCGTAAGACAACTGCATTACTCGTTGGCGAAGACGCGACCAGATCCGCTTGATGGCATTACGGCATCGCTCCTCACCCGTCCAGATTTTCCTCAACCGCTTTCCCAAAGCGAACGGAAGAGTTCCGGTGCGTCCAAAGACGTATCCGTATCGATCACGTTTCGTGATGATGCGGCGAACAGTGGCCTGGTGTTTCAGTACGTGAATGGCACGACTCAGGATTCGGGGCTCGAGCACATGCTACAAGCACCCGGTGCTGGTTGCGGCGCGATTGATTACGACGGTGATTCCTGGCCGGATCTTTATTTCTGTCAGAGCGGCGTCTGGCCAGTCAACGCTCAGCAGAACCCACATTTGGATCGACTTTTCAGAAACACTGGAGATGGCCAGTTCACTGATACCACCGAAAATGCCGGTCTAGGGGATGGGGAGTTCTCACAGGGACTCGCAGTCGGTGATTTCAATAATGATGGTTTCGCCGACCTTTTCATCGGCAATGTCGGCCATGATCGACTCTATCGAAATAACGGTGACGGTACCTTTACGGACGTCACTTCGGCGGCACAGGTTTCCGGCGACGTCAGTTGGACCACAAGTGCAGCCTTTGCTGATCTGAACGGCGATACGCTTCCCGACTTGTATGTAGTGCATTACCTCGTACTCGATGAAGTTCTTGAACACGCCTGCAAATTCAACGGGCGTCCGATGGGATGTGCCCCCACGATGTTCACGGCTGAACAAGACCGGTTGTTCATCAACCAGGGTGATGGTCGATTCGTCGACCAGACTGAATCAGCAGGCATTGTCGCTAAGGATGGAAAAGGACTGGGGCTTGTTATCGCGGATTTTCAAAACCGTGGACAACTGGATGTTTTCGTAGGTAACGATACGTCAGCCAACTTTTTCTTTGTCAATGCGGCAATAAGCCGTGGTGGGGCTACGACATTCCGCCAGGAAGCCCTGCTTCGCGGACTCGCGCTCAACGAAGATGGTATGGCGCAGGCCTCAATGGGTATCGGTTGCGATGACGCCGATGGTGATGGCCAGCTTGATCTTTACGTCACCACATTTTATGCGGATTATAATACACTTTTCCTGCAACAGCCTGATCAGTCGTTTGCCGACATGACGCGCCGAGTCGGTTTGCGAGAACCAACGTTCAATATGCTCGGATTCGGAGCCCAGTTTATTGATGCCGATCTCGACGGCTGGCCTGATCTGGTCGTCGCGAATGGTCACGTCGATCGAACGTTTTCAACGGGTGTTCCCGATGCGATGCCGCCGCAGATGTTTCGCAATTTGGGGAAAGGGAAGTTTGTCGAGATGCGTTCCCAGGATCTAGGACCTTACTTTGAGCGGAAGTTACTTGGTCGTTCCATGTCACGACTGGACTGGAATGCCGACGGCCGAGAGGATGTTTGTATTAATCATCTTGACGTCCCCGTAGCCCTCCTCACAAATACCACAGCTGCGACGGGGCATTGGCTGGCACTAACCCTGCATGGTACCCAGTCTGATCGCGATGCGGTTGGCGCGAAGGTACGACTGACGGCGGGTGGTCGTACTTGGCTGCGGCAGGTGACTGCGGGAGATGGATATATGTCGTCCAACGAACGGCGACTGGTATTTGGTGTTGGACAGAATTCCAAAATCGATCAGATCGAGATCGTCTGGCCGACAGGTCACCGAGAGGTTCACCAGAACCTCTCGGTAGAGTCAAACCTCATTGCCATCGAAGGCATGCACACGCTGCTCGAATTACATCAATAGTCGCTCGTGAAATCCTCATTTGGATTCCATGGCAATATCAAATTTATTTGTGCCCTGATTGACGATCATGAATAACTTGGCGGTTTCATAGCTGCGGTATTTTGATGGAACGACACTGTCGTCCAGCTTTGGGAACTTGTTTGCCTGGGCCAACTTCATTGCTTCTTCGTGACTCATCTTAAAATCTGGCGGCTGAATTAGAACCTTATAGTCCCCCGCGACAATACTCGGGCCGTCCTGCATCAGGATCTGAAACGAACCATCTGGTTCAACCTTGGCACCAGCAGAAAGCCCCCGCTTGACGTGCTGACAGACGACCACACAACCGGCTGCAGCGGGTTTCCCGTCTAAGGTCAGCTTTCCTTTGACTGTTCCGGTGACTTCTCCCGAAGATTTTCCGCACCCGATGATGCCAAGCAAAATAAATCCAAGCAACCAAGTCTTGTGTGTGAACATGTTCACGATCAATTTCGTCCTTCTTTTGTTTCAACTATGAATATAAGGAAGCGGCGTATTCGGAATACGAATACATGCTCAAGTGGAATTCACGAGATGGTAATAGTCGTTGACACATTGCCAATATCCACGCTTGCGCAGGTTTTTAAATGAACCCTAAGAGAGATCGAGGTGCGGATAGCCGCGCCTCGATCTCGTGGTCACCATTTAATTCTATCAGTAATCGCCCACCACACCGCCATCGTCGCGAGTCGAGACCATTCGCAACGTCGACAAGTCGATATTATTGCTGATAAACCGTGCGGAGCCGTCTGCGAGGAGGACTTGCACGCCGCCAACATGTGCCGACGCCAAGCCATTGTTCGGGCCAGCGTTATTTGCGACTCCAGCACTGGTCCCATAAATCGTACCGTTGGGCGGATAGTTAATGGTTGTCAGTTGATCCGCACGGCCGGCATTGTAGCTAGTACCCGATCCGGTCCCGCTCGATCCCATCAGCCATCCATCTGTCGGAGTTGGATTATTCTGACCGGGGCCAAACCAGTTCGAGCATTCGCCGATCACCATAACGTTTGTTGTTCCATCAGTGATATCCTTGATCCGCACAACGTTGTTAGCAATCATAATTCCGCCGAACGCAATCTTGCCGTTGCCCGCCGTCGTGCTGCAACAATTGCAGCAATTGGCAACTCGGGCTTCAGTAAATCCATTACCGGTCATCGCTCCAGAAATGCCAACGTAGTGCGGACCATTAACAGTGTAGTTGCCCACTTTGATCATTGTTGGCAAAGGGCTGGAAGGGCAGGACATGGCAGGAATGTTGACGCCATTTGACGCCTGGCCATTGGCATCGCCTGACCCGCTGCCGGAACCTACCCAGCCGCAGTGACTTCCGCTGAAAGTCAGTTTGTTATAAAGCGGAGCCTGGTCGACGTAGGGAAGGACTCCTGCCCACCATGACGGCCCAAAACCGCCGCCGCCGTCGCTTCGGGCGCCGATCGGGAATGTGTTGTAGTTCGACTCGTAATTATGAAGTGAGAGACCGATTTGCTTCAGGTTGTTCTTGCACTGCGTGCGCCGAGCCGCTTCGCGGGCTTGTTGAACAGCCGGGAGCAACAGTGCGATCAAGACCGCGATAATCGCGATAACTACGAGCAGCTCAATCAGGGTAAAACCACGCTGTTTTGTCTTTTGCATACGAAAGTCTCCTAAGAACAAGGGAAACAGAAGGCCCCCCATCGACAAGTGATGGGTGGATGGTAATGCGAAAATTGAAACGTGAAAAGAATCGATGAGTGAGGTTCAAATGTCGATTTCCGGAACGGGTAAAAATCGCCCGTATTCTTGAAAATCATCTGCAAGTATGAACAAAACCGCATATCTCCGCAAGGGTTTAATTTCAATTCAACGATCGACAGTAGCCCACGTTTTATTCTCGACGTTTTTGCGGCGAATTCTGTTGCGATATGGGGCGATTTTGAAATCGGCGGTTGTTGGGTTTAGCCGAATCGGTAATGCAAGAAACCCATCAAAAATTGGAGTCGCGTTCAAAGAACACTAATCAAAACCGGTTTTCAGTTCAGCAACTTTTCCAAAGCAGTAACGCCAATAGGCGACTCAGATTGCCATCTGATTAGCACGGCTCGTCGAGCCTGTTGTTCAATAACTTCGTGAATGAATTTCCATTCATGCTTTTGCCGGGAACGCAGGACGGGATCGCTGACTACCAACGGTGCGAGGCTCTGATTAATGACCCAGGCATACGGCTCGATCTCGGCACGGCGAAGATCGTGTTGTAATTGGGCCGCCTCGTGCACTGGAGTTGCTTCCGGCAGAGTGACGATCAGGACTCGCGTGAATTCAGGATTACGAAGCCGAGGAAGAAGATTAGAAACGGATTCTGGCATTTCGCTTGTTTGGCGAGCGACTTCTTTGTGGTGGGCCAAGGCAGCGTCGAGTAGCAGAATTGTGTGCCCGGTGGGAGCTGTGTCGAGGACGACGAACTGATTTTGTCCTTCGGCGACGACTTGAGCGAATGCCCTGAAGACGGCAATTTCCT
>JBAXBD010000198.1:0-9231 GCA_037142165.1 Schlesneria sp.
GGAGGACGGCAGCTACTAATTGGTAAAGAGGGGGGAATCTTTTTTGTAGCCGCTCAACAAGTCGTGCGTAACGAAGTCGGACTCGACAACGCCAGTTCCATCAAGGTTCACAGCCTGATTGAACAATACTGCCACGAACTGGATACAATGCGAGGTCGAGGCGGTCCATTAGTCGGCCGGGAAATGGAAAATCTACGGGACCTGTCGCCCGACGAGCGACAAAAACGACTTTCCGAACGAGTCAAAACGATCCAAGCCACTGTCGGAAAGGCCGACGAGACGTTCATCCCGCAGATCAAAGCAGTTTTCACTCCCGAGCAGCTCGAACGACTGCATCAAATCGCTCGACAGGTCTACGGCTCCGAGTCGCTGATCTATGAACAGCGGTTGGCGAAAACCCTGGAACTTACGGCGGATCAAGTCAAGCAGATTGGGGAGATCAATCATGAGTATTCGATGCCGGAACAGTTGATGAAGCGAACCGGGGTTTCGTTCGCCATGTATCAACAATCACTTGATGAACGGGATAAAAAGGCCAGGGCGATCCTGACGAAAGAACAGCAGGAGAAGATAACGGAGCTGACTTCGCGTGGACCGCGACGAACGTTCGGCTGGTTTGGTCCAGGCGCTTCAATCGTCAGCCTTGCGAGCAACGGTGCCGTTCAGAAGGAACTGGGTTTGAGCGGAGATATCGAAAAGAAAGTCAATGAGATCAGTGGTGCCTTTTTTATAGCGCGACGCGATTCCGGTGCGTGGACACGCGTCGGGACACGGTTGGCCGACGGGCGGAACGTTTCATTCAATGAACCAACACAACCAGATTGGGATTTCGGACAGTGGAACGCCGTGATCGCGAAATACCTGCCGGAACTGAAACAAGCTCTGACAGCCGATCAGTTCAGCCGATTGAAGCAGATTCACTTTCAGGCGATCGGCACAGCCGCATATTCTGACCCAGAAGTCATCGAAGTACTGAGGATCACTCCAGACCAGCAGGCTCGGATCGAGGCAATCACCGAAGACTATAACACGCAGCGACTGGCGTTGCTTGAGGCATCGCGACCCCGTACACCCGCTCCTGGTCTCGACGATCCTGCGGCGGGCGGAATTATGGAAAAAGTCACGGGACTGATCCGCGAACACGATGCAAAAGTCGATGCAGTCCTGACGAAAGCGCAACTCGATCAATTTGCCGCGATGAAAGGGAAGCCATTCGATCTTAGCGAGGTCCGAACTCTGGATCTGACTCGACCACGACCAATGGGTCCACCAATTGGAATTGACGGGCAACCGATGGCAGGTCCTGGCGGGGGAGGACCGGGTGGAATCGCCGCGTTGGGACGACGACCAGTTACAGTCAACGAGGGAAATACTGGCGGCGGTGATGGAATTTTTTCGTTGCTGATGATCCCGGCAGTTCAGACTGACGTGGGTCTGAATCAAGAAACGCTTGCCAAGGTCCTCGAAATACGACAACAGTTCGGCAAGTCCTGGGTTCAGGCGGGTGGCGGATTTCGTATTCGCCTGATCGAGCGTCATTCTGGCGGAATGGTGAATTACCAGGAAGCTGCGATGCCGCCGTTCGGAATCATGCGGTTCCCCGGTCAAACCGCAGAAGCTCGTCAGCAAGAACTTGAGAAAATGACGGAGTTATGGCACACCAAAACGGCCGAGTTCATGCCACCGCTGAAAGCCGCGATTACCCCGGACCAGTTTCAACGCCTGCAACAGATTTACTGGCAGGCATTGCAGTCAACGGCCCTTGGCGAGGCCGAAGTCACTGACGCGCTTTCGATCATGGGCGAACAGAAGCAGCAGATTGAGGCCGTGTTGAATGAATATCGCGAATTGAAGAACAAACTCTTTCAACCAGCCCCTCCGGCGGATGGCGATGCCGATCCGCGCGAGGTTCTGGACAAACTGATAGCGGACCAGAATGCCAAGGTCATGGCGCTGTTGACGAAGGATCAACTGGAAAAGTTTGCCACGCTGAAAGGGAAAGAGTTTGATATCAAGCAACTGAAGAACGTGGAGCGACCGATTCGTCGACCGGCCCGGTGAAAATCAGTCGTTTAAGGGCTGGATTCTCTGCTGAATAGCTCGCATCAGATGAAGAATCACTGCCAAACCCGGATCGACATTGGTGCGATCGAGTCTTCGTCCGCAACTGCGGGGAAGAATGCGGTGTTTTTTCATATGCGCAAAACAGTGTTCGACGATCCGGCCCAGTGTTTTCGTTTTGGCTTTTCTATTCGGCGTACCCATTTCAGATGGATCAATACGATCTTGATCATCGCTCCAGCTTTGTTGCATTTTGCGTCTCTTTTCGTTTTGTATCAAGGTACGTAGAGGATCTGCAGGGGGCGGAGGTCGGCCCTTCCGATCAGTGTCGGATCGTCTTCTTTTTTGTCGAAAATACTAAAGTCACTCATTCGGGAACATCTGCGGATGTTCGATTACGTACCTCGAGCGCAGGGTTTCCTCGGGGTAGAACACTTGAAGCAAATCGAAACATTCGTTTTCAAGTTGTTCAACGAACATGGATGCCTCGGTAAACGAGGTTTTTCACGTTCGTAGAGCTGTTTCGGCCTTACGCAAAACCATCAATTCGGAGTTCAAAACGTGGATCTGACACACGTTTTGAACCCTGAATTGATAATTCACGTCAGCTTGTTTTCTTCTGCTGCTGGCCGACGGAAAGAGTGTAGTAGCCTCAGGAAGTGTTTCCAGCACTTTTTCAGAATATTTGTCTTGTCGGTGTGTCAACGTAAGTTGCTGACGAAACTCATGTTAATGAGAGTGGTGTTCATGTTGGTGAACATAATGCACGCATGAGAGCGGGCGGCATTCATACATCCGCTCTTGCTCCAGTGGTGGTTTTCGTAGAATTTTAGAACTGCGGAACGGACCAATCTTTCTTCTCACGTCCCTTCCGAACTCGATCATCCAGCCGACGGATCTGGTCGTCCGCCCGTCGTTTTTGTTGCTGTCTCCATGTTCGTTTCGTGAGTGGAGGGCTCGTGGCTTCGTTGATCTTCCGCCGCAACTCTTTGATTCGTGGAGCGGGATCAGCTTCATCCCGGTCATCGGGCATGTATCTCTCGTAAAGTTCATTAACCCTTCGTTAAGGATCTGACTTCAACAGGAACTTGCCGTCGATTTCGGACGGTTGTAGAAGTATCAATGATACGAGCCTCGATTCAGATCCATCTCCTCAACCAAATATCGCGTGGAAAAGGGAATCGAAATGAAAACCCTGAATGTGGTGCTTGCTCTGATGATCTGCAGCGTAAGGGGGACGCAGCTTTCGTCTGCTGAGGCGCCTGCCGTCATCAAGCCGCAAAAACCAGAAAAGGTTGTTAAGCCGCTCGCAGCAGAGGACCTTGCTGACCGGGCGGCGGCTTTGCAGGCTAATGGTCAATTCGCGATTGATCTCTATCAGAAACTGGCACAAACAGATCACGGCAATAACGTGTTCGTGTCGCCGTTTTCCATTTCGATCGCACTGACGATGGCGACCGAAGGAGCGGTTGATCAAACGTTGCAGCAGATGACGGATGTTTTACATATCCCAGCTGGGGACTTGGCGCGGATTCATCGCGGTCAGGGGCACCTTCTGACAGGCGTCATCCCTGTCGTTTCGTCCGAGGTGACCGAGAAGATTGCCAGGCTTCGGAAGGAACTCAAGTCTGTCAACGCTCACACGGACGCGATGATTAAATCGAATAAATTTGTTGAAGCTCGGTCGTCGTCGGACACGGGGAGAAAACTGGCGGATGAACTCAATTCCCTCGTAAGGCAGACCTCGGCTTATGAACTGCAAATTGCCAATGCACTCTGGTTAGAGAAATCGTATCCGATTCAACCGAACTTCATTTCGACGCTGAAGCCAAGTTATGGAACGGTGGTATTTCCTGTTGATTTCAAGAGCCGTCCAGAACCGGTGCGAACCGAGATTAACGAATGGGTCTTGCGGCAAACGAATGATCGTATTCGGGACCTGCTTTCATCGGGTGATATCACTGACCTGACGCGACTGGTGATCACGAATGCGGTCTTTTTCAAAGGGGATTGGGCTGAACCGTTCAAACCTTCGGCGACACAACCTGAACCCTTTCAGCAGTCAGCCAGTCAGACGATCACGCTTCCCATGATGCATCAGTGGAATTCGACAACCGCAAGTTATGGTGCATTTGGTTCGAGTGGCGAGTTTTTCCCGACACCCACTGAAGTCAGTGTTGAACTGAAAGACGATGATCCGTCACTCTATCCCGATGCAGGGGGCCATACGATGCTCGCCCTGGACTACCAGGGAAGCAAACTGAAGATGATCCTGATTGTTCCTCAATCAGTTGAAGGGCTATCGGAGCTTGAACGGTCGTTGAAGTATGAAACGTTGCAGCAGTGGATTCACTCTTTGAAGCGACGCACTGTCAATCTGTCACTGCCCAAGTACAAACTGGAAGCGAAATATCACTTGCGTGAAACCCTGCAATCGCTCGGCATGGTCAGGGCGTTTGAGGATCCAGCAAAGACGCCTGAGGCCGCGCAATTCGTCAAGCTGAGTACCAGCGAGGAATTCGACGATCGTCTTTACATTACTAACGTGTTGCACAAGACGTACGTCGATGTCAGTGAAGTCGGAACGGAAGCGGCTGCTGCGACTGCCGTCATGTTTGCCGCTCCCACAAGTGCCGAGGTGCGAAAGCCACCGAAGACTCGGCCATTTGTTCCCATCTTTAAAGCCAACAAGCCGTTTCTGTTCCTGATTCGAGATCGTGAAACCGAGAGTATCTTGTTTATTGGACGGTATGTGGGTCAGAAGGTTTGATCCAGTCTTGTTGAACGATCAGTCCGCTGGAACACCAAGTTTTCCTATCAAAAGAAAAATCCTTTGTGGAGTCGGGTCGAGGTGCGCGAAGCGGCGCTTCGAAGACTTGCGTGACCAAGCTGGAGCTTGGACACAATTGAACGCGGCCGAAGAGCACGGCCTTACCGAAGACGGTAAAACCGTGGCACCCACTTTCGGTTCCAACTTCTGGTCTCTTCATAAGGACACCCTGCAATCGCCCGCCCCAATTCGGAGCCCCTGGCAACGCGGGAACGGTCAACCTATTCTGAACCCATCATCCGACGCGCGTAATCCGGCTGCGCCGGGCAACGCGGGAACGGTCATCCTATTCTGAACCCGTCGTGCGACGCGCATGAACCGGCTGTGCCGGGCAACGCGGGAACGGTCATCCTATTCTGAACCCATCGTGCGACGCGCATAATCCGGCTGTGCCGGTCATTGTTTCTCGCGGGCGTATCGCACTCGGCAGCCTCTTCCGATTGTCTCTTTGATGGCGGGGGATTCGCCTTTTAGCGCTGCGACGAGTGCTTGTTCCACGTAACGTTTTGTGACTTTCTCGGGGTTGGTTTCGTCGTCCATGGCGCCCATGTAGACGATCTTGCGTTCTTTATTCAGTACGAAGAATTCTGGAGTAAAGATCGCGCCGAAGTCTTTGGCGATTTTTTGTGTTTCGTCATACAGTACTGGAAAAGCGAATTTCTGCTGGGTTGCTCGAAGAGTTAATTTATCCAGTCGATCGGCGGGGATCTGGTTCACGCAAACCGCGATGAAGCCGACCTTGCCGTTCGGGCCGCCGTACTGCTTTGCGAGTTGATTGAACCGATCTTCGTAATCGACCGCCGTCGGGCAACTGAGGCAGGTAAAGACCAGGACGATTGCGTCTTTGTCTTTCAGATCTTTTGATGAATGCGATTTTCCGTCTGTTCCTGGGAGATTTTCCCAGGCGGGTGCAGTGTCGCCAATGCTTAAGACTTCGTTGAACTGGCCAGCGTGGGCTGGCGGTAAGGCCAGGCAAAACGAAATAAACGCGATGATTGAAAGGAACCGCATCGTGAATACTCTCCTGTTTAGGCATTCCTCGTTTATTAAACGCCTGGTCCGATGCCCGCAGCGTCGGCCACGGATCAGGCTTGTTTTTTCTGGATCTTGGCCCAGTCGTCTTTCAGGGTGACCGTGCGGTTGAAGACCAGTTTTTCCGGCGTCGAGTCTTTATCGACACAGAAATAGCCGAGTCGTTCGAACTGACATCGGTATCCCGGCTGAGCCGTGCCAAGTGACCGTTCCAGCTTCGCTTCGGGGACAACCACAAGCGATTTGGGATTAAGATAATTTTTCCAATCTTCGCCGTCAGGGATGTCCGCCACGTTGGCAATCGAGAACAGGTGGTCGTACAGACGAACCTCGGCGGTGACGGCGTGTGCGGCGGAAACCCAGTGAATTGTGGATTTCACCTTGCGGCCATCCGGGGCATTGCCACCCTTTGTCAGTGGGTCGTAGGTACATCGCAGTTCGATCACTTCGCCCGTTGCCGGGTCTTTTACCACGCTTTGGCAGGTGACCAGGTAACCCCAGCGAAGTCTGACTTCGCGACCGGGCGACATGCGGAAGAATTGTTTGTGCGGTGTCTCCATGAAATCGTCTTTCTCGATGTACAGCGTTTTCGAGAAGGGGACGAACCGGCTTCCTGCCGAAGGATCTTCCGGGTTGTTGATGGCATCCATTTCTTCGACAAGATCGTCGGGATAATTTTCGATCACAACCTTGATGGGGTTGATCACCGCCATGACTCGATTCGAAGTCTTGTTGAGATCCGCACGAACTGCGTTTTCAAGGACGACGATTTCTGTCAGTCCGTTAAACTTGGTCACGCCGATTTCTTCGCAGAAGGCTCGCATCGCTTCGGGTGTGTAACCTCGACGGCGAATCCCGGCGATCGTCGGCATGCGGGGATCGTCCCAGCCAGAGACCGACTTGGTTTCGACCAGTTCCAGCAGCTTACGCTTGCTCATCATCATATGAGTCAGGTTCAGCCGTGCGAATTCGATCTGTTGCGGGTGGTAGAGGTCGAGTTCCTCAATCAGCCAGTCGTAAAGCGGGCGATGATTTTCGAATTCCAGCGTACAGATCGAATGAGTAATCCGTTCGAGCGAATCGCTGTAACCGTGCGTGAAATCGTAGAGCGGATAGATGCACCACTTGTTACCGGTCCGATGGTGTTCGGCGTGTCGGATGCGGTACAGCAGGGGGTCTCGCATATTCATATTGGTGTGAGCCAGATCGATTTTGGCTCTGAGAACGTGCGTGCCGTCTGGGAATTCGCCTGCTCGCATTCGCCGAAACAGATCGAGGTTTTCAGCGATGGACCTGTCGCGATAGGGGCCTGGTTTACCCGGCTGGGTCAACGAGCCTCGCAATTGACGGATTTCTTCGGTCGAACAACTGTCGACGTAGGCCAGCCCTTTTTCAATCAGAGCCTCGGCATACTGATAAATCGTTTCGAAATAGTCGGATGCGTAGAACAGGTTGTCCCACTTGAAACCGAGCCAGAGGACGTCTTCCTGGATCGAATCGACGTATTCCACGTCTTCCTTGGTCGGGTTCGTGTCGTCAAACCGCAGGTTGCATTGGCCGCCGTACTTGATTGCCAGGCCAAAGTTCAGGCAGATCGATTTCGCATGGCCGATATGCAGGTAACCATTCGGCTCGGGGGGGAACCGTGTGTGGACTCGTCCATCGAATCGCCCCGACAGATTGTCGGCGTCGATCAGGTCTCGAATAAAGTTGGATGCGGATGGTGCTGAGGGTGTCTCTTCCGTGGACATGTCAATTCGTTTCTTCTGCATGACGTTCGTCCCGGAAAGCGAGCGAATTCCGGGATGAATACCGTTGGGGCTGGATATCAAACTATAACTGATTGACTTGTAGCCGGACCAGCTTCGGGTCGTCAATTGGCGATGGGGCTGCATTGGGATAGGCGGGGATTTCTCTGGCTGAAGAAACCGGCGCGGAAACAGGTTGTTTCGGCTGAATTTTGTTGGAATAGCCACTATCATGCCCGCCGCATTTAATATGAGCGCCTGCGGCGTCGGTAACGGTTTAACGTGAATTTTCATTCTCAAGGAGACAAAATGCTCAACATTTCCCCCACTGGTTCTTTAGATCTTCTTTCGCTGGGGGCATTGGTCCATCGGCTCGATCCCGGGATTATCCCGTTCCGAAAGGCGACCGAATGCAAAATTCACGTCAGCGGCGGCGAATTCAACGTGGCGGCCAACCTTTCTGACTGCTTCCGGATGAAGACCGGAATTGCGTCGGCCATGGTCAATTATCCGATCGGCGATCTGATCAACGAACGCGTCCGGGCGATGGGGGTGAAGTCGTTCTACAAGCATTTCGAGCATGACGGCGTGACCGGCCCCAACATGGCGACCGTTTACAGCGATCAGGGTCTGGGTGTGCGAGCTCCCGTCGTGTTTTATAACCGCAGCAACGAAGCAGCCGCTCGGCTGAAAGTGGGCGATTTCGACTGGAAGTCGATCATGGCTGGCGGAGTTCGCTGGTTCCACAGCGGCGGGATTTTCTCGGCACTGTCGTCGACGACCCCTGATCTGATCATCGAAGGGATGAAGGCTGCAAAAGCTGCCGGGGCGATCGTTTCGTTTGACCTGAACTTCCGAGCCAAGCTGTGGCAGATTTCCGGCGGACTGTCGACCGCTCAACAGACCCTGCGCCGGATCGTGGAAAATGTCGACGTGCTGGTCGGTAACGAAGAAGACTTGCAGAAGGGTCTGGGTTTGAAGGGACCGGACGTCGAATCGAAGTCGAAGATCGATCCCGCAGCGTTTGTCGGCATGATGGACGACGTGGCCAAGCAATTGCCGAACATCAAGGTTGTCGCGACAACGCTACGTGAAGTTCATACGACCAATCGTCACGACTGGAGTGCCGTCTGCTGGATCGAAGGGAAGACGTACAACGCTCCAACCTGCGAACTGGACGTGTACGATCGCGTCGGTGGCGGCGACGGCTTCGCGGCTGGTTTCATCTACGGCCTGCTGAATGGGAAGACTCCGGACGAAGCCGTTCGTCTCGGCTGGGCTCACGGGGCCTTGCTGACGACGTTCCCAGGTGACACAACGATGTCGACCGTGGAACAGGTCGAAGCCTTTGCCAAGGGTGGCTCGGCTCGAATTCAGCGGTAATCCTTTATTAAAGGAAAAGGAAAATCCCTGCCTGGCCGAAAACGGTCAGGCAGGGATTTTTTATTGTGACAATTGGCGAGTGACCCGTGATTCTCGACACCTTCGTCTAATGGGCGAGAATTGATCGGAGGCTAGAAGCCTCCGCTACGAATTGGCCGTGATTCAACACACCCGGGT
>JBAXBD010000199.1:0-9230 GCA_037142165.1 Schlesneria sp.
GGCAAGCGCGTTCTGAACGGAGTCCGCTCGTTCGGCACCACCTGTCACGACATCAATGTCCATGAAGGCCAGGTTTGGCCGAAATTTTTCCTTGAACCAGTCCAGGTCTTCGGGTGAAACGACCAGGATTGTCTGGGCTACGTCACTCCGATTAACGAACTGCTCTGCAGTCCTCACCCAGACGGGCCTCCCCTTCAATTCGACAAACACTTTTTTTCGTTGCTTTGAGAATCGACTGCTTTTTCCGGCGGCGGGCAGGATCACGGCAAATTTCGGCATAGCGGACTCAACGTTTCTAACAGCATTCGATGCGATGGAATTTCAAATTCATCCGGCATTTTAAGCGGTGCCGGAAAACTCTCAACTACCAAACAAGAATCCCGAGAGACTGATGGACGTTGACCAAAGTCCAACGGTATACTGCAGACGACGAAAACTCGCCCGTCACACGTTGCCGTTCACACCTTTCTATCTCTGTTTGGAAATCGAGGTGCATTCATGGCTCTGTTCGAGATTGAGACCGACGCACACATCATGATCGCCTGGGCGGAAGACCAGTCCGGCGCTGAAGCGATCACAAAAAGCAACTATCCCGAGGACCACATCAAACGTGTTGCCAGACGGCCTCACGACGTTTGGGTGATTTCAAAGCGGTTGTTGGGAATCGAAGGGACCGGAGAACCTTGCGATAAAGCTCGCGATTGCCTCAGCCGCTCACAAGGCGACAAGGTTCACGCGATTCGCCTTTACATGCAGGACACCGGAACCGACCTGCACGAAGCACAGCGCGTCATTGAAACCAATATGTCGCTGGGCTGGTAGCCGGAATCTGGCCTGACACGTCGGGAAAGACAGCCCGCTCCCGCAAGCAGTCACAAAAAAAGGGGGCTTACAAGACGGTTGACGTCCTGTAAGCCCCCTTGATTCATTGGCAATGATGATCAGTCAAACTTGTTGACCGTTTCCTGGAACTTTCGTTTCCCTTCTTCGACGACTCGGCGAATTTCTTTCGCGCTCTCTTCGCTCTCTTTTCGCAATTCGGCAATCATCTGGATCGATTCCACCTGATAATCGGAAATCGCGGTGACAAGCTTTTCGACCGACTGAGGGCTGATGGTGGAACCATAACCGGCCCTGAGTGCCGCTCGTTCGAGGTCGCGACCCAGTTCAGCGACGTCTTCCAATCCCTTATTGACCCCTTCCTTCATCGATTCTGTTGCTTTGGTCGCTTCGTTCAACCCTTGTTGGGATGTATAGACCGTTCCCAGAATCGTGAAAACGTGTTCATTCGTCGTGAAGAACGTCACCGACCGACGGTAAACCTGATCCTTGACGTCGTGTGTCTGTTTGAGTTTCGTCACGAGCGTCTCACCCACGTCGTATCCGACGCTCAGGTTTTCAGCGACGTCCTTCAGTAACTGATAAGTCCGATCTTCCTGTTCCCAGGCGTGTCGAGCTTCGTCTCGCTTCAATTCCAATTTGGATCGCGCACCCTGATCCTTAGGATCTGCAGCCGTCACTGCTTCTTGTGCAGCGCTTAAGTCCTGTTGAGCCTTCATCAGCGTCGGGGAAAACTCATCCAGTACTTCCCTTGCCAGAACTTCCGCTTCTTTCAAAGCGAACCGGAAATCGATGTAGGCGTCCATGATCGCCAGTTCACGATCGAGCTGGTTTTTCGTGTCTGCAGCCACATTCTTATAGACATCGGCAATTTTATCGAATCGAGCACCCGGGGTCCCTCGGCGCAGTCGCATCCAGAGATTCTGAGCTTTCTCGGTCATACTGAATTTGCCGTCGTCGAGTTGCCGGATCAGCATTTTCGAGTCTTCGCGGATCGAATCAAACATTTGCGTGATTTCGAGGTAGCGAGTCCCGATATTGATGCTTTCGACGTTGTCACGTACCAGTTGATTGAAGGTACTCATTTCCTGGATCGTCTTGGCAATCGCCAGAATTTTTGGCTCGTCGATGTGCTTGACTTCGTCGAGCATTTTGACGAGTTCGGTCGGTTCCTTGGCAGTCGCGACACCGAACTTTTTCAATGCACCAACGGCCTTATCCAGATATTGCTGAATCCCCGTAGGCATGACAGGAATTGCGTCTTCAGTCGGCGCTTCGACGAGATTCGCAGTAGCTGCTTTTTTGGCCATGATTCGAATTGTCCTTTCGGTCTAAAGAAAATCGCTGCTGGAAGAAACAGTTTGGACGTTGTACGCGAGCGGTCAGACATCCCCGGGTATTTAATCTATCAATCCCCGAAAACGATCGCGACCGTACAACGTGCGGAGTTAAAACAATAAGCCAATTCCGATCCGTTTCATTTCGCGGTCGGTCAAAGACATCGAGTCAAAAAACAACGACTTCTTGAGGAACTTGATGTCGGAAGTGTCATAAAAGTTCCTCGGGTTCATGGCGCGGTAGCTCCCGGCGAACCGCTAGTTGCGGTTCACGAACCGACTTTGATGTGCATCAGTCGTTCGAAAAGCGGGGGGCCGAGAATCAAGAGGCCGACGATTACGGCCGTCAGACTTAAGATTAACACACCTGCAGCCGCGACATCTTTGGCAACTTTTGCCCTTTCGTGCCATTCAGGTGAGAGCAAGTCGACAATCGATTCAACTGTCGTATTGATCGTTTCACCGGCTATCACGGCCCCGATTGTTAGCACGAGAACACTGAAATGAAGGAAGCCCAGACCAAGCCAGGTCGCTACGACCAGCACGAGAAATCCCACACAGAGATGAATTTTTGCATTCAACTGCGTCTGAATCGTAAAGACCAGTCCTGCCCACGCGTGGGTCATACTGCGCCAGAAACCGGGTTGCTTCACAGTGGTCCCTCAGTCCAGTTGCGATTGTTTCAACGAATTTTGGCATGGTAACCAGTCGAAGCAGAAATCTCGTGCGGTAGCCGAATTCTTTTTCGGTAACTACGATGCTTCTGTAAGCGAAACGAACACCGTCTCTCGATTATGATATTGCACAAAAAATGACAGAAAACAGACTGAGACAGATCGAACAAAAAATCCAGAATGGCGAACGAGTCACTTTTGACGAAGGAGTGATCCTTGACGAACAGGCTGACTTACTGACGCTGGGCCGTCTGGCAAACAAGATCCGTGAGCGAAAAAACGGAAACTTTGCCTACTACAACACCAACGTCCATTTGAACCCAACCAATGTCTGCGTTTATCGCTGCCGCTTCTGTGCTTTTCGTGCCGACCTGAAGGCTGAGAAAGCCTATATCTTCACTGACGAGATGATCCGCGAGCGAGTACTTGAAGCTCGCGCGAATGGCGCGACAGAGATCCACGTCGTTGGTGGTCTGCATCATCAGAAGAAATTCGACTGGTACCTGAACATTGTCAAAGTGCTTCACGAAACTTGTCCAGAAATTCATATCAAAGCGTGGACCGCCGTCGAAATCGGCTGGTTCAGCTTCATTACCAAAAAGCCGATTGAATGGGTGTTAAAAGAACTGGTCGACGCGGGGCTGGGGAGTATGCCAGGGGGTGGTGCCGAGATTTTCCATCCCGAGATTCGTGATCAACTGTGTGAACACAAAGCAGACTCGGTCAACTGGATCGCCGTGCATCGCGCTGCACATCAACTGGGACTTCGATCGAACGCCACGATGTTGTATGGACATATCGAACAGGCGAAACACCGGATCGACCATCTTTGTCAGTTGCGTGCACTTCAAGATGAAACCCACGGGTTTCAAACATTCATTCCGCTGGCTTTTCACCCGGAAAACACGGGACTCGATCAGATCGCGAAGCCGACTGGAAACATGGATCTGCGGATGATCGCGTTATCCCGAATCATGCTCGACAATTTCGATCACATCAAAGCCTACTGGATTATGCTGGGCGAACAAATTGCCCAGGTCGCTTTAGGATTTGGAGCCGATGACATCGATGGGACTGTCGTTCACGAAATCATCTATCACGACGCGGGGGCGAAGACACCAGAGGGGCTGAGTGTCGAACACTTGCACCGTTTGATTCGTGAAACAGGACGCGAACCTGTTGAGCGCGACACACTTTATCGGCGAATCATTCGCGACGGTTCCCACTGGACTGTTGGCGAACCTCTGATGGCGGGTTAGACTTCGCGTGGTTCCTTCCTTGTGAGTTCGTACTAACATTCCATTTGATCGATGGATTTGTGGGGAAAACGCGAGCCGAAGGAATATCACGCGATCTCTGCTGTAAACACGTCAAGAGGAATCCACGATGACGGAAGCCGACGGCGTCACGGACCACACGCCAAGTGAGGAACTTGGGCACGCCCATCTCGCCAAGATCTTCGAAGCCATGGAGGCATTGAAAGCGGCTGGCAATAACGGGGCAAGCTGGTTTTTCTGGATTGCGGGATTGTCTCTGGTCAACACGGTGATCGCACATGCCGGAGGGGAATCTCATTTTATCGTCGGCCTGGCAATCACGGCGATCGTTGATGCGATTGCGTCGGGAATTGGAAAACAAAACCCTGAAGCCGCGACACCCCTCATGATGGTCGCGATTGGATTTTCTGTTTTTGTCGCGGTCATTTGCCTGATCTTTGGCTGGCTATCTCGAAAGCGTTTACTCTGGATTTTCGGGATCGGCATGTTCCTGTACTTGCTTGACGGACTTCTCTACCTGCTGATCGGCGACTATTTGAGTGCAGCGTTCCATGGATATGCCTTGTATTCGATGATCACCGGGTTCAATGCCTTCCGCCAATTGAATAAACTAGAATCTGCGCTCGTGAACGCCACAAACGAAGACGCTGCCGTGGCTGATGATGCCCGCGACGTTGGATTTGAAACCACGTAGGGTTGGTTCGTTGCCTGATCGCGTTTTACATTTGGTTTGATAGAGAATTGACAAAGCGGCCGTTCTCATCCGATCCTGCTGGCCTCGTGTTAATCTGTGTTTCTGTTGTCCAGTTCGTTCAATTCGCCGTGAGATCCAACTCGTGAGTAGTGCCCCTTTGATTCGCGTTAAGTCGCTCGACCATGTGACAATTGTTGTCAAAAATCTGGCGGCCACGCGTAAGTTCTACGTTGATGCACTTGGCATGGACGAAGTTGCACGTCCCAACTTTGCTTTTGCGGGCCAGTGGTTTCAGGCGGGGGCCACGCTGATCCACACGATCCTGGAATTTGAAGGATCGGGACGGGCTGGCTCCGCCGCTTGCGCCAATTCCCGAGGTCATCATTTTGCGTTTCTCGTTGACGATTGTTATGCCGCCTCGCAGCGAATTGCCGAATTAGGAATTGCCTTCGTCTCACCTCCCAAAAAACGGCCTGATGGCGCTATTCAGCTATTCGTAAATGATCCAGACGGCCATCTGATCGAACTTTGTTCGGTTGCGAATTCAAATGCATAAAACCATTTCGTCGTTTTAAGCTGGAAATCGTTTCGTATGGAGCGTACCGCCGAATCTCCGACGTCCAAGTATTCCAAGCCGACAATTGGAGGGATCTTTTCCAGTTCGGACCACGAGCGGTTTTGTACCAGTAGCCCAGCGCTGGGGTTTGACGCATTCTTTCCCGAAGTGGTTCGCGACAAGACGCGTAATCTCTACGAAACCGGCATTGATGCACTGGCTGCGATCCTTGAAGAGCACACGGGTCCGCACGGGCCGATCACGCTCTGGACGGCCGAGAATTTCTGCCGCGAGTCGTTGAACCGATTGTCGATCAAGCTCGGAAATCGGATTCGTTTCGAAACATGGCCCTCACAGGATGACCTGCTGAAACTCAAGCCGCAAGACGTTTTGCTCTATCTGCACTACAACCGATTCGATCCGGCGTCGAAGGAAACAATCAACTTCATTCGCCAGCGAACGGGTGCCACGATTATTGAAGACTTCGTTCAAGCGCCGCTCGATATCGCGAACTTCGCGGGCGACTATGCGTTGAACAGTCTTCGAAAATTCAGCAGCGTTGATGTTGCAGTCGCGTATCAGAATAGTCGTCGACAACCATCAATCGAGCCGACGCGTTATCGAATACTGCGGAAAGAAGCTGAAAACGCCAAAACCGCTTTCCTCCAGAATCCCTCGGAAGAACTCGAACAACTCTTTTTGAAACTGGGTCGTGAATCTGATGAGGTGTTAGCCGTTCCAGAAATTGCATCGGCTCATGAGAGAGAAGTCGCAAGAGCGAAGGCGTTCGACTTCAAAACCGTTCGGCAGATTCGGCGCAGCAACTATGCAATGCTGGCAGAGCGAATCGGGGCTTATCTCCCTGAAATCGAAATTCTGCCGGGAGAATATATGTACTTAATGGTCTATGTGCGCGAACGTGATCGCTACCGTTCCGACCTCTTTGCACAACGAGTTTTCCCAGTGATTCATTGGGCCGACTCGGGATGCCAGCACGTAAAATCACAGCTCAGTTTTCACATTGACCAGCGGTATACCCCAGCCGATATGGAGCGAGTCGTGGCCGTGATGACAGAGACACAAAAGCAGCTTACGAAAACTTTTACGACATCAGATTAATGAGATTGAATCCAGAAACGGCAACTCTGAGTTGCAAGTCTCTGCAAAACACATGACGCTTGATTGAAACAGTTTCTCGAAAGCCGCTGCAAGCGGTTCGCCAGGAGCTTCCGCTCCATGAAACCGAGGAACTTTTTTGACACTTCCGACGTCAAGTTCCTCAAGAGGTAAGAACATCATTTTCGGTGACATTCGAGCCGCGTCGCAGCTTACCGCAGCCATCCTTCTCATGGCTGCCAGCGTCCAGACTTCGTTTGCAGCCGATCAGGTTTACCAGGAACTGGAGCATCGACTTACGCAAACGATATTGCCATTGTTGAAAGCCCATTGCCTTGACTGTCACGGGACAACAAAGCAGGAAGGGATGTTGAAACTGAGCGACGATTCGACCCTTCAAGCAATCGCCAAAAACTACCGGACATGGGAGATCGTCCTCCAGCGATTGAAATCGGAAGAGATGCCGCCGAAGGACGCAACAAAGCAACCTTCCCAAGATGAACGTCAGGCATTGATCGAATGGATTCGAGCATTTGGCGACTATGAAGCGAGTCGACATGCGGGTGATCCTGGAATCGTTCTCGCAAGAAGGCTCAGCAATGCAGAATTCGATTATTCCGTCCGAGACCTGACGGGGGTCGATATCCGGCCGACCCGAGAATTTCCCGTTGACCCGGCAAACGAAGAAGGATTTGACAATTCAGGCGAATCATTGACGATGTCTCCTGCGTTAGTGAAGAAGTATTTAGCGGCCGCTCGGCTTGTTGCGGACCACCTGGTTTTGACTCCGAATGGTTTGACGTTTGCTTCTCATGCTGCCGTAACAGAAACAGATCGTGACAAGTTTTGTGTCCAGCAGATCGTCTCATTTTATCAGCGTCACGAAGTCGATTACTCCGACTACTTTTTCGCAGCATGGAAATTTCAGCATCGCAAAATTCTCGGCCAGCCTGATGCAACGCTGACTGACATTGCCGCGAATTTTGTGAAAACAAAGAAGCGAATTCCCGTTCGCGAGTCGCAGCAACCTGCGGATCACGAACCAAAGCTAGCTTCAGGAACTTCAAAGGTGAATTCGCCGTTAAGCCCCAGATATCTCACCACAGTCTGGGGTGCGTTAACGGAACCCGAGGCAACCGGCCCCCTTGCTGAACTTCAAGATGAATGGCGTAAACTACCGGTTGATCCAAATCTTTCTAACGAAGCCATTGAAGGTTGCGACCGACTGCAAGATCTTGTGATCAAACTTCGCAATGGTTTGGACTCGAAGGTTGAAAAGCTGCATGTGAAGGGAAATTCCGACGGTAGTCAGCCACTGGTGTTATGGTGGAATCGGCAGATCGCTTCAAAACGGATGAGCTACAACGGGGATGGAAAGGATGCAGCGCTCGACGCCGCTCGCGATCGATTCTGTCGCGTCTTTCCAAATGCCTTTTCGGTATCGAGTCGTGGGCACTATGCCGACCCAAAACTTGGAGCACAGGTTCGATTGTTAACCGCAGGTTTCCACCTGATGCAGGGGTATTTCCGTGATGACACGCCCCTTTGCGAACTTGTCCTCAACGAGGCTGAAAAAAACGAACTCGACTCACACTGGCAGAACCTGAATTTTGTGACGTTAGTCCGCATCCGACAGTACAAGGATTTTTTGTTCTTTGAGCGGGCTGAACCACCAAGATTTGCTGGCGGTCCCGAATTCGATTTTGCACGCCCCGAAAATAAGGACGTCACATCGCAGGAAAAACTGAAACAAATGCGCGATGCATACGTTGCCAAAGCGAGTCGAAGTGATGCGAGCGACCAGGCGATCGAGGCAATCGAAACTTACTTTGAAAATATGTCAGCCGACGTCCGCTGGATCGAAGAAACCCACCAGGCGGCTAAGCCGCGTCACTTGGAAGCGCTCGGGCGGTTTGCAGAACGAGCCTATCGGCATCCACTTTCGAACCCGGAACGAGACGAATTAACCGGTTTCTATGAAAATCTGCGAAGGGAGGGGCTGACCCACGAAGATGCGATGCGAGATTCTGTCGCCAGTATTTTGATGTCGCCATATTTCTGCTTTCGTCTGGACCTGGCGACTCCAGGGCAGAACATCCGACCGTTGAATGACTATGAATTGGCCAGTCGGCTGAGTTATTTCCTTTGGTCAAGCATCCCTGACCGCGAATTGCTTTCACATGCCCAGAGCGGTGACCTGCACCAGCCTACGGTATTGATCGCGCAGGCTCGCCGGATGCTCCAAGACGATCGAGTTCGAGGTTTAGCAACGGAGTTTGTCGGGCACTGGCTCGATTTTCGCCGATTTGAAGAACACAACAGCGTCGACCGGGAGCGGTTTCCCGCGTTCACCAACGAACTTCGGCAGTCGATGTTCGAAGAACCCTTACTTCTCTTTATCGATATCGCTCGACGAAATCGACCTGTGCTTCAACTTCTCGACACTGAAGAGACTTTCGTGAACCCGATCCTGGCAAAACATTATGGAATCGATATCACAACGGATCTAGCTAACGTGGACACTATCAACGACGGTTGGGTCCGAGTACCGAACGCGAAGGCTTATGGACGCGGAGGAATGCTCGCCATGTCCGTGTTTCTCACCCGGAACTCCCCTGGACTTCGAACCAGTCCCGTGAAACGGGGATATTGGGTTGTCAGGCGATTGCTTGGCGAAAACATCCCACCCCCCCCGCCGACAGTTCCGGAGTTGCCCAAAGATGAATCCAATCTGGG
>JBAXBD010000200.1:0-9228 GCA_037142165.1 Schlesneria sp.
GTGCTACGCCGTTTTCGACTTGCAAAAACTGACAGCCTCTCCGCGTGATGAGCATTGTTCGAGAACGAGGCGAATACTAATCGGTTTGTTTTCATATCAGGAATTCAGATGGAGTATCTATTCCGAAGCTAAGGCAACGATTGAATCGTTTCCGACGCATGTTCATCGCTCGGAGCGATGATCGCTACTTTGGAAGAAATCCTGAAACTTGACTCATTGAGTCAAGTTTCAAACTCGAAGAAGTCCGAAGCAGTGGCACCTTAAAAATCGAGCCACTGCTTGACAGTCTTCCGTCAAGCAGTGCTCTTCGACCGGAAGAACGAGAAGACACTGCTTCTCCGAAGACTCCGAAGCAGTGGCACATTAAGATGATGCCCGAAGAAACCTGGGTCACATTGTTGCCGTATCGGTCTTAGAGGAACTCGTCATGCATCTGAGAACGCAATCTTGCCTGCCGTGCCTGATCCTCTTGGTCGCATCATCACAGGTCTTCGCACAACCCGACGCGATTTTCCATCACGGAAAAATTGTCACGGTCGATCCCGCGTTTTCGATTGCTCAGGCGATTGCCGTGCGAGGTGATCGGATTCAGGATGTCGGCTCAAACGATGTTATTCTGAAATTTGCCGGGCCAAAGACGGTTCTTGTTGATCTGCGTGGGAAGACCGTCATTCCGGGTTTGTGCGACTCCCACGTCCATGCTCCAGCGGCTTCGACGTATGAGTTTGACCATCCGATTCCTGAAATGGACACGGTGGCCGATGTGCTGAAGTATGTCGCTTCTCGGGCCGAATTGTTGCCCGATGGCGAATGGATCGTGGTCAGGCAAGTCTTCATCACGCGTCTGCGTGACCAGCGCTATCCGACTCGAAAAGAATTCGATGCGGTGTCACCGAAGAACCCTGTGATGTTCAGCACTGGCCCCGACTGCGTCTGTAATTCGCTCGCCCTGGAACTGAGCGGCATCGATAAAGATTTTCAGATTACTGATGGCCAGGCGGGAAAGATTGAGCGTGATCCGGCTACGGGTGAATTAACCGGCATTCTTCGCAATGCCTCCCGCTTCGTGAAATCAAAGCCGAACGAGAAATCACCGACAGTTGAAGAACGGATGCAGCGACTGAAGCAACTGTTCGCCGACTATAACTCGGTTGGCCTGACCAGTGTCGCCGATCGTGCGGCCAAAGATGAGGGGATTGAAGCCTATTCCGAACTGAAGCGACGGGGTGAGCTGAATTGCCGCGTCTTCCTTTCGTACTCCGTCGAAGGGGGCGGTCGGCTGGACGAGGCCTTGAAAGGTATTGAAAAGGCATCGAAACATCCGCTGCACGAATATAATTCGATGCTCTGGCTTCGAGGGATCAAAGTCTTTCTCGACGGAGGGATGCTGACGGGAAGTGCCTATCTGAAAGCTCCCTGGGGAGTGAGCAACATCTATTCGATCACCGATCCCGATTATCGCGGCATCCGATTCATCGAACAGGAAAACCTGGTTCAGATGGCAAAGTTCGCTCTTCAGCGAGACCTTCAGTTCACGGCCCACTCCGTCGGTGACGGAGCCGTTCAGGCGTTAATTGAAGCCTACGCAGAAATCAACAACGAGCTTCCGGTCAGGCGATGTCGGCCTTGTATCACTCATTGCAATTTCATGAGTCTTGAAGCGATTCAGCAGATGCAGCAGCTGGGGATCGTCGCCGACCTGCAACCCGCATGGCTCTGGCTGGATGGAGCCACATTGCGAAAACAGTTTGGCGACGAACGGCTGGCATACTTTCAGCCATATAAGACTCTGTTCGATCATGGAGTGATCATCGGTGGAGGTTCCGACCACATGCAGCGGATCGGCAGCTTACGATCGGTCAATCCCTACAATCCCTTCCTGGGGATGTGGACCGTATTGACTCGGCAACCACGCCGAACAGACCAACCGCTGCATCTGGAGCAGGCACTGACTCGGGAACAGATGCTTCGGCTTTACACGATCAACAACGCTTGGCTGACGTTTGAGGAGCGACAAAAAGGATCTCTCGAACGAGGCAAGCTGGCCGACTTTGTCGTGTTGAAGTCGGATCTGTTGACCTGCTCGCTTGAGGATCTGAGAAACATGTCGGTCAGCGAAACGTACGTCGGTGGTCGACGGGTTTATGTTGCTGATTGAAGAGGGGGTCGGGTGTTCAAATTTCAAAATTGGCCAGACAGGTTCCGCTGATCATGATGACGTACTCAAGGCCAATTTTGAAATTTGAACGCCCGACCCCAGAACATACCGCCCCGATTATGAAGCCGAATAGCGACTGTGGAGCAACGCGTAAACCTATTCTGCAATTGCACTTGGTTCTTCTCGGTATGGTTTGTCCGAGCGATAAAGTTCAAGCTGATCGATCAGTTTTCTCTTCATCTTCGGTGGTGTGAGTGTTAACGCCTTCTCTTGCCATTTGATGGCGTTAGGGAAGTCACCGACCTCGGCGTATGCAGCGGCCAATCCGCTCAGACAGTACCAGGTTCGCCATTCGGTCAGTTCACATGCTTGAGTTGCATATTTGATTGCTTGTTCTCCATCCCGATAGCATTCATTTGGGCAAGTTGCTTTCAACCAATAAATGCACTTGTACGCTTCGATATGCTTTGGATCGATCCTGATCGATTCCGTGAAGTCTTTGATCGCTTCGTCGAAATCCCCTTTTTGGTATGACGCGATTCCACGGTTGGTGATCAGTACGGCGTTTTGCGGTTCAACGAGTATCACTTCCGTGTAATCCTTGATGGCATCGTCGCACTCGCGCTTATTCAAATGAAGTCCACCACGAGCACAGAGGGCGATCGTATCATGTGGATCGAGTCGTATGGCCTCGGTAAATTCGGTGATCGCTTCGTCCGCTTTCCCTTGCTTCAGCCGACACAACCCTCTTCCCGTGTGGGAGACTGCATCATTCGGATCAAGCCCGATCGCGCTGGTAAAATCAGAAAATGCGTCTTCAAATAGACCCTGCACATATCGCAACTCCCCACGACCTCTGTACGCCATTCCGAACTGTGGTTGGAGGCGGAACGCTTCGCGAATGTCCTTCGACGCCCAATCGATGTGCTTCTTGATAATCCATGATTCGGCACGACAAATGAGTGCAAATGCGTTCTTGGGATCGAGCCTGATGGACGTGTTGAAATCCATGAGAGCCTTGAAATTGTCCTTTGTCTTTGACCAGGCGATTCCCCGTTTGCAATAAATCATTGAATCATTGGGATCGAGTTTGATTGCCTCATCACAATCTTGAATTGCTTTCTCAAATTCTTTTTGTCCAATCCACGCACTCGCCCGTCCAACAAACCCATTCGGATTCAATGGGGCGAAAGCGATCGCCTCGGTGAAATCCTTCGTTGCCTTAGCGAATTCACGCTTGTCATGAAATACCCTGCCTCGTTCGATGAGCGACTTGGCATCCTTGGGGTTCAGCCGGATCGCTGCGTTGCAATCTTCAAGTGCCTTGTCGTATTCACGCCGTGTGCGAAGGACCGCTGCTCGGAGACACAATGCGGAGACGTCTTGAGGTTCTTTCTGAACCTTATCGCTGTAAAACACCGACGCTTCGTCAACAGTCATGACGTCGGCATTGCGAACCCACGCCCTTCCCACCCAGAGCATGTCACCCTCAACGTCCTCGATCGTTGCAGGGGATGGGATGAGTTCTATAGCGACAACCTCTTCGGTGTTCGTTGCTTCTGCCCCTTCTTTCAAAAACACTTTGTCTCCCAGCTTGAAATCGGCAGCGGCCGCCAACATGAGCGGTGAAAATGCAATGAGAGCCATGGCGATCAAATAACGCATAAGGACAGTTCCACGGTTTGAACCTGAAAACACTGTTGATGGAAGTGAATCCATTTGGTTGGCGGAAGCTGGTTAGCAGAATTTGCTGAATCAGGGAACGTCAGAATGATTCCGTCATCAAATCATTTTTCCATTTGATAACTGCCCATAATCAGGCTAGCGTTGATTTATCGAGAACGGTCAATTCGTTCGAGCAAAGGAGAAATAGGGTGAGATGCCACTTCATTGCTGCCATTGTCCTTGGGTCCCTTTTGGTTCCGTTCGCCGTTGCTTCAGATCGACTGACGGTGCATGAGTGGGGGACGTTCACCTCGTTTCAAAACGAGAAGGGTGAATCCTTGCGGCGGATCAACACGGACGACGAACCCGTCCCTGAATTCGTGCATCAACTCAATCATCGATATCTCTTTTCTCCCACCGATTTGATTGTCGACGAACAACCGCGTCTGACCCAGGGAGCTGCGACGGCTGACCGGCGAGTGACGATGCGGCTGGAAACTCCTGTACTTTATTTTCATCCGCCTCAAGGCTCTGATGTTTTGACCGTTGACGTGTCCGTCGATTTTCGTCGTGGTCTATTGACTCAGTTTTTCCCTAAGGCCCAGGCGACGGTCAAACCACCTCCTGACGGTCCGGAGGACAACCCTGCCGGATCGTTCACACATTCCGGCAGCCTGATTTGGTCGGGAGTTCAAGTCGGCAAAGCCGGGACGATTCCGGAGACGACGGATTCTGTGTGGCTCGCACCTCGAAAGGTTAACGCCGCACCCTTGACTGTCGGTGACGAAAGTGAAAGGTTCTTGTTTTATCGCGGAGTGGGTGACGTGAAGGCTCCGTTTCGAGTGGTGCGGGAAGCCGATCAAAATCTCTGGATATTTGTGAACCAGAACGAGCTCTTGCAGCCGGAATTGTCGACGCCAAAAAATGAGGTTCCAGGTTCGACTTCCACTGAGCAAACCAAACGTGGACGAGTGCCGATGAATCTGTGGTTACCCGTACTGGCGAAACGGCATTTCTGGTTGCTCGACGTTCATGCTGATGGACGTTCTGCCTACCGACGAATCCCATATAACCCATCGGAACTCAGATTTGGCGACCGTCTGTTCGTGACTCCCGGCAAGTTTGATGAGAAGGAATTCTCGCCCAACAGCGTGGCCGGGCTGCGGACTGAGATGCGATCGGCTTTGGTTGAGGATGGACTGTTTGAAGACGAGGCCGAGGCGCTGCTGAATACCTGGCAACTGTCGTACTTTCTCAGTCCCGGCCAGCGATTGTTCTTTCTGGTTCCGCAAGTATGGACCGACGAACTGTTGCCGCTCAAGCTGTCAGTTCCCGCCGACGTCAAACGCGTGATGGTCGGTCGAATTGAACTCGTCACACCAGCTCAGCGACAACTGCTCAAGCAATTGTCCGAGACGCCCGTTCCCGACATGACCGAGGTCGTGGCAAGCATGAAGGCATTGAAGGCCGATCCTTTGAAACGTGATGCCTATAACGCGCTCGCATCGGGTCGGGGTGATTCGTCAATTCTGGGTGTGCCCGTCCCGCCAACATACCAGGCGTTTCTGGATCTGGGCCGATTTCGGACATCGCTGATATTAGACGGCATCGATCGCGAACCGAAGTCTTCTGACCACATCAGCCGACTGAGTCACTTGAGATTCGAGATTATGTATCCAGGTAAATTGAAACGCTGAGTCCTTTTATGCTTCCTAACACCCATGACGCCATGGTCGATGACTGGAAGACCAACGCTCAGGATCACGATGACGAGAATTACAACTTCCTGCGGAGTTTGAAACGACGATCTTCGAAAAAAGTTGATCGGATCGCTCAGGAGTTGCACCGTGAAGTGTTTCAGATCGTTGACTGCACTCGGTGTGCGAATTGCTGCCGCAAGCTGCGTCCGGTATTCAACGACGAAGATATTGACCGTATTTCAAATTGTCTTGACCGGACGAGTGAGCAGTTCATAACAGACTTCCTTGAATGGGATGAGAGACAACATCAATATTGGATCAGAAGTACTCCATGTCCGCTGCTGGGTGTTGATGGCAAATGCACCGTGTATGACGTGAGGCCCCAAACCTGTAAGGAATACCCGCATTACGATAAGGAGGACTTCGTCTTCAGCACGATCAGCCGTGCCAATAGCGCACTGGTTTGCCCCGCAGCGTTCGCCATCGTTGAAGAGATGAAAGAACGGCTTGTGTGATCGGCAACGTGATTGTTGTCAGACCGATTCCAATGTTGGCAGCATCGCCCACGTGGCCGACGCTGCCAGCGTCGGAACCGATAAAGAGGACCAAGCGGTTAAAGAGGGGGTCGGGTGTTCAAATTTCAAAATTGGCCAGACGGGTTCCGCTGATCATGATGACGTACTCAAGGCCATTTTTGAAATTTGAACGCCCGACCCCAGAACATACGGACGAGACGAAAGGACGGCTTGGGTAAAGGTGATTCATGCAAACCATTGAACTGACTGACGGTGGTCTCCTGCTTCACGACTCTCACTTCCTCCCGTCCGACATTGCCGACCAATACTTCGTCAAGTTGCGAAACGAATGTGCCTGGGAACAGAAGCCGGGCGTGTTTGGTCACATGCAACCACGCCTGATCGCCTCCCACGGCGAGTCGGGGATCGTCTATCGCTATTCCGGTCGAGACAACGTGGCGTTGCCGTGGACCCCGACTTTGCTGGAGATCAAGGCGAAGGTTGAAGCAATACACGGGGATTACAATTACTGCCTGCTCAACCTCTACAGAGACGGCCAGGACAGTATGGGGATGCATGCCGATGACGAGCCCGAGATGGGCAATGTGATCGGTTCATTGTCGTTGGGAGCGACCAGGACATTTCGTATCAAGCACAATAAGACGAAAGAAAAAATGGTGTTCGAGGTCAGCCATGGGACGCTCATCATCATGGCGGGAACGATGCAGCAGTTCTGGAAACACGAAATTCCCAAGACAAAGGAACCTGTCGGCGAGCGTATCAACTTGACCTTCAGGAAGATTGAAAAGGTATAACCACCATGCCGAAACTTTTTATCGTCGCTTTCATTGTGGTGGTGCTCGCCAACATGTGTGGTGTCATAGCTGATGACAAAGAATCACCGCCGTTCAAGATCACAACGAAGCGCGACAATGACAAAGTCGAAGTCAAAATCGAGAAAGACCAGGCAATATTTTTGGTCCACAGTCCAAATGGAATCAGCCAGGCTGTTATCGAGCGGGTGAATGAGAAATGGCCTGAAGTGATTGTGCTTAAACTTTATCTGACGGGGTTGGAGAGCTTTCGAGTTTCGAATGGCAAGGTCACGGTCGATGCGTCAGTTTCGAGTCATAACGACAAGCAGCGGGTGCGACTTTGGAGGGACGGAAAGGAGGACGCGCCACTGGACATCAAAAGTCCATACTGGATGGAGATTGGTATGGTTGGCGACGATGGCAAACCATTGAAGACCATTCCGCTGAAGAATGGCCACTTTCAGATACAATTGCCAAAGGCGTGCTTCGAGGACAATCCGAAATCGATCACAATCAACTGGATCGACTTTTATCGCTGAAGTGAGTGTCGGCATTGCTAAGACTGGAGTCGAAATGAATCTTACCGTTGATGTGATCTCTGATGTCATCTGTCCTTGGTGCTACATCGGTAAACGGCGGCTTGAAAAGGCCATCGCTGAACTTGATGGCAAGCATGACGTTCAGGTTCACTGGCACCCATTTCAATTGAATCCCGAGATGCCCAGGGAAGGTGTCAGCCGAAAGGAATATCGGATCAAAAAGTTTGGCAGTTGGGAGCGATCGCAGGAATTGGATGCCAAACTGATTGCGGTCGGCCAAACAGAGGGGATCCATTTCGCCTTCGACCGAATGGAACGGACTCCAAACACAGTAGACGCTCATCGACTCATCTGGCTTGCTGACCAAAATCGCTGTCAGGACGCGATCATGGAAGCATTGTTCCGTGCATATTTTTCCACGGGTCGGGATATCAGCAATCGCGATACACTTCTTGATGTGGTTGCCGAAGCGGGCTTGAATCGGCAACAGGCCGAGTCGCTGTTGAACAGCAACGAAGGGCTGGAAGTGATTAAGGAAGCTGAAAAATTATCACGACAGCACCAGGTGAATGGCGTTCCATTCTTTATCATCAACGATGAAATCACGCTGTCCGGGGCACAACCGCCAGAAACATTTCTGAGTGCCTTTCAAAATGTTGTTGTGTCGGCGTGAATCATTGGTCACGGATTAGAAGCGTGATTTCATGGTAACTGACTCGAACAAAACAAACAGATCAGACAACGAACTACGCTCCGAGGATCGACAATCGGCGGGAATGAGTCTGTTCGGGTTTCTTGCGTTGGCAGTCATCGCTTTCCTCGTTCCGTTTGTCGTCGTCCCATTTTTCGGAGTGCATTGGGGTGCGGGTGCGGCGATTTCCATCTTTGTCTTTTGGGTCTATGTGATGCCGACGACGTGTATGAACGGTGGTCTAATCTGTTCGTTCGTGGCAACGATGTTGCTGGTCAATGCGATTGCATTTGTCGTCGCAACTCTGGTGCGGGTGTTATTTTGGTTTTGTGAAGCCATCCGAAGACCAAATAACGGCGTGTGTCTTCCAGTCATGTGAATTTTGGACTTATCCCCTCGTTCTTTTTCAGAGTAGAATCCAAAACGACAATTAGCCAAGGAGTTGAATGATGAATAAGACAGAATCCGTTGCCGAAGCCGCGAGGCCGATATTTGATGCGATCCGAAGCAAGCTGGAGGTCTTGTATGTGAATCAATTTGTTGCAATTGAGCCCGTTTCTGGTGAGTACTTTTTAGGTGACACGTTGAGCGATGCAATCGGAGCCTCGCGAGACAAATATCCTCAACGGCTCGTACACACGTTTCGGATTGGCCATCGAGCAGCGATTCATTTCGGAATGCAAACAAAGTGAAAGGATATGTTGATCAGTCGGGGCGTGCGATTCTATCCGTGCTGCTCGTGACGGAAGCACAACCTTCAGGTGTCCCAATCGAAGTTTGGATCGATACGGGATTCACTGGTGATCTGGTACTTCCGGAAACACTGGTCCGGCAGCTGGGACTGCCAGTGTCCGGTTCGATTGATGGAATTTTAGCGGACGGTTCGCAAACGGAATTGAATACCTATCACTGCCAGTTACGTTGGTTCGGCCGCGACCGCAATCTGGAGGTGATTGCAAACGACGGCGAAGTTCCGCTACTCGGCGTAGGTCTGCTTCTTGGTAGAGAACTCAGAATTGATTACACGAATCTCATGGTCTCGCTCGAACCTTCGGCCAGGATGATTTGAAACGACGAACGATTCGGGCGGAATTATTCAGGCTCGCTCCAACCAGCAGCCAAGGACTCTGCCGCTGCTTTCACCC
>JBAXBD010000201.1:0-9222 GCA_037142165.1 Schlesneria sp.
CTCGCCGAACCAGCCCCGATGTCGGACTGGTATTCTCCAACAGGTGAAAAAGGATACACCGACTTCCCGAGTTACTCGGCGAATCACGCTTGAGCGATTGAGTGACTGAAGGAGATTAACGAATGCGACCACCCTTTCTGCATCGTGCTGAAAGGGTGGTCTTTTTACGAAGTACGAATTGACAGACGGAGCTCGATTGAGATTTTTGATGTAATTTCGAAAATTTCTTGGGTTTTTATGCGAAACCTCAGGTATGATTTCGTCTGTAAACTAAGCCTTTGCGATTCTCGCGACCGACCCGGTGAATCTTTTAACCGAGCCACTGGTCACGAGCGGTTTTCGACTTGGTGGTTTTGCTCGGGTCCTCCAAAGGCAAAACCCAGGACAAGGACGTAGTTGTGCGCGAAATCAATTCTACGCAACGTCGCCGTCGGTTGAGACTGATCAAGGCCGAAGATGAACTAGCGGATGCTCCTTATCATTCCGCCGCATCGATTCTCGCTCCCGCTTCCAATACAGAAGCTGCGCGATTCGAAGTCGAACGGATTCATCGTAGGATGATGATGGAATGCCGAGCGAAAACCGGGACCAGGATTCGAATCGAATTCCCCGGTGAAGAGACTCAGATTGTCACGATGAACCACCCCTATCTTTTAATCGGTAGCGATCCCAATTGTGATTTGAGGTTAGACCACCAAGACGTAAACTCGCATCATATTTATCTCCAATGGGTCAATGGGCACGTCTTCTGGTGCGATCTTGGTCCTCGAGACGGTGCCGATCAGCGACAACAGACGAATGGAAAGTGGTTCGATAACGAGCCAATACGTATTGGACCCTACCGATTGACGCTCGACAATCTCGAGCTTCCCGTTAAGGTCGAAGAATCTCCATTGGATCGATCATCGCAGTTGTCCGACGAACTTCCCCAATTAGCGTTTCAATTTGTGGGTGTTGAACAAAGCGAAAATCTTTGGTCGGTGAATCGAGTACTGACAATGATCGGCCGGGGATCGCAATGTAAACTTCGTTTAAATCACCCCTCAATGCCATATGTTCAAGCCTGTCTTTTGCGGACCAGGCACTGTTGTTGGCTTATCGACATCGAGGGGGCAGGGACAACCGGCGTCAATGGCAGGGCCATCACTGTCGCCCCAGTCGATATCGGCGACATATTACAACTTGGGCCGTTCCGGGTGGAAGTTGTTACTAAATCGATACCGAAACAAGAATTGTCGGCCTCGGGTAGAACTACAAAATTGCAGAAATCGCAAAAAATCAGCGATTTGGAATCTAAAGGCCACGTCCCGTTTTCGGAAGTCACTTCGAAAGCCGCAAGCTCCGCAAACAAAAAACAAATTGCAGAGCAATCGTCGACGACCAAACCTGGAACTCCATTGAGCAAAGAACTCGTTCAAGTTCAGATCGAACCGACAATTAAAGAAACTCGGGTTAACCCTGGGATCGAATCAGACGTCAGTCCAATAGCTGCTCAACTTCCACCGGTTGGTTCGAACTCAGCTGAGGTCCAGGAAAAGAGGCAGCTTGTCGCCGAAGGAGCACGTTTTCAGCCGATTTCCATTTCAGACACATCGCTAAAATCCGAGTCTGCACCTTCCCCAACAGTGACAAGGGAGCAGTCGATCGCGAGTCTGATTAAGGCTCATGAAATTCAACTGATCCTACTCAAGAGTCAACTCGACCGAATTAAGCAGGTTTACGAGAAGCCGAGAAGTCAATCGATTTCCAAACAGGCCAGATCGATGCTGGACAAAGCAATGTGCGAAACAATGAAAACCCACGAATTGATGTATGAATCCATCAAACAGCTAACTCAATTAATCAAGTGACGATTAACTCAGTATCTCAATAATGGAACGCGTGCACATTTCTAAATTTTGAAGGGGTGGTCGGGTTGAAGCCCCAGGCACGATGGTCGAATCATTTTTGAACGTGTTACTTGTCTGATCGCACTACGCGATGACAACTCAGTGAATATTAAGCCCGTAAACTTGCTGACAACTTTTCGGCGCACGCGGCAATGACAGCTTTTTGAGCGGCTTCGATTTCCTCGCTCGTTAGCGTACGGTCCGAACGATAAGAAAGCGTTACGACGTAAGACTTTTTGCCTTCCGGAATTTGCTTGCCACGATATTGACCACCGAACGAAACCTTTTCTAACAGCGGTCCACCCGCCTGGCGAACTGTCTGTTCGAGCGTTGACCAGGTGACAGGTTCTTCCAGCACAAAATTGAGGTCACGAGTTGAAGCTTGGTGAGTCGGAAGCTCTTGGAAGTGGGGGACGAGATTGGCATGTGCCTCCAGGACTGCGAGATCCAATTCGGCAACCGTGACGGCATCCCTCAAATCGAGTTGATCGTTGACGGAACGATCTAATTCACCAAGGCACCCACACAGCTGCCCGTTGATGAGAACCTCGGCACCTCGACCTGGTACAAATTGAGCCATCGCGAATTCACGGAACGTGAGAACAGCACTTGGATTCACGCATACGGCGAGTTGTTCGACAACCCCTTTCAGTTCATGAAATGAGCGCCCGCTGACGAGACTCACCATTCGTGGTTCGGCCTTGTGTTCCGGTACGGTTTTATCGGCCGAGAGATAAACACGTGCAATTTCAAAAAGTTGGGCGTGAAATTGCCCGTGTCTCTCGTTCTCGCGTCGTGAGACGAGCAGACTTGGAATCAAGCTCTGACGAAGTCGGCTGAATTCGGGAAAATCTGAATGTTCAATAATGAGAGGAGCTTTTGCGTCACCATGCGGCGTGAAAAGTTTTCGTTCTGTTTCACTCACCAACGAGACCGTCATTGCTTCGTAGAAACCAGCAGCCGTCAATGTTTCCCGCACGCGGTCACTGACGCGATCCTGAAATCGTTTTTTGCTGGCAACGAGTGGGACTGGCGAGTCTTCCGGAATTTTGTCATACCCATGAATTCGAATGATCTCTTCGATCAGATCGATTTCGCGAGTCAAATCGCGGCGATTCGAAGGGATTGCGAATGTTGCCGAAATGTCGCCATCTCGATTTTGCAGATTCAAACCGAGTGCTTCAAGAATTCGGACGGTGTCTGAAACAGGAATCTCGATTCCAAGTACCTGGCTGATTCGCGCGAATCGCAAGGTGACAAGTTCACGCTCAACCGGTGGTCGATTGCCTGCGAAGACTGGCTCGTCGAGTAATTCACCTCCCGCGAGTTCCAGAATGAGCTCGCAACAACGTCGGCTGGCCCAATCAGGCCCATGTGGATCGAGCGATCGTTCGAATCGGTATGATGAGTCACTTCGAAGTTTCAGTTTTCGAGAGGCGTTGCGAATCGCCAAAGGCGAAAAGAGCGCTGTCTCAACCAAGACATCTCGCGTTATGGACGTGATTTCCGTCTCCGCCCCACCCATGATCCCAGCGATCGCGACTGGGTGATCGGCGTCTGCGATGACACAAATCTCATCGGTAAGAGAGTATTCCTTATGATCAATGGCCGGCAATTTTTCCCCAGACCTTGCTCGACGGACAATAATCTTTTTTCCGTGAAGCTTATTGAAATCGAACGCGTGCAAGGGCTGACCACACTCCATCAAGACGTAATTGGTGATATCGACGATGTTATTGATCGATGCAATGCCAACCGTCTTTAATCGCGCAACCATCCATGCGGGGCTGGGGCCAACTTTGACGCCTCGAATGACGCGTGCGACGTATTGTGAACACAAATCAGGAGATTCGATCGAGACCGAAGTCAACGTCGCTGTTTTTGTTGAAACGGTTCGAGGTGCTGCCGAAGGAATCTTGAATGGCTTTTCGTACAAGACGGCAGCTTCGCGGGCGACACCTAAATGTCCGAGACAATCGGGCCTGTTGCTAGTTACCTCAAGATCAATGCACGAGTCCGCATCGATTGTGTGGAACTCTTCCAAATTCAGGCCCGACATCGTCAATCGATCGGACAATTCTGCGACCGAGACATCGAGGGAAACATATTGATTAAGCCAGTTCCAGCTGACGAGCATTTCGATTCACCAATCTCATACAAAAGTCTACCGAGGTTGATTTCGGAAGTTTTCTTGACCCATCTTGACAACGGATCTGAACGTTAAGGCCAAGTCAACAAATTACCCGATGTTCGTCGAAAAGTAACCTGTACGTCAAAATCAGGATCGTGGCGCTCCAGCAGGCTTGGCTGCTTGCTCGTCCGATTGGGTTTGGGTATGTTTAGGGGCAATACTTATAGATCCCGCCATGATCTGCCCGCCCGATTTCGAGTCTGAAACACAGGATGTTCACCATGCCGATGCGACCTTGGTTTGCGTGTTTGTTCGGTTTGTTGATTGCCCTTCCATTTGGTCTGCTGGCCGAAGACAAGAAGACCGTTGACCCTCTCGACTGGCCCTATTGGCGGGGTCCCGAAATGAACGGGATTTCGCGAGAAAAAAATCTGCCTGATACATGGTCACCGGAAGGCGAGAACGTCATCTGGAGCAAAGCCGAACTCGGTACCCGTTCGACCCCGATCGTGATGAACGGAAAACTTTATACTCTCGTTCGTCACAATCCAGGAACAACCAAGGAAGCCGAGAAGGTCGTCTGCGCCGATGCCGGAACGGGCGAAATTAAATGGGAGAATGTCTTCAATGTCTATTTGACAGACGTGCCGGATACACGAGTCGGGTGGTCAAGCGTCGTTGGCGATCCCGCAACGGGAAATGTCTTTGCGTTGGGGGTTTGCGGTTATTTTCAATGTATTGATGGCGAAACCGGTAAGACCATCTGGTCACATTCGATGAGCGAAGAGTATGGGATGCTCAGCACATATGGTGGGCGAACCAACTTTCCAATCGTCTTCGAAAATCTGGTCATTATTAGTGGCGTGGTCATCGGATGGGGCGAAATGGCTCGTCCGGCTCATCGTATCATTGCCTTCGACAAGCGAAACGGGCAGTCCGTTTGGTTCCAAAGCACCAGGCCACTTCCAGAAGATACGACATACAGTGCACCGGCCATTTCCGTCATTAATGGGCAGGCTCAATATGTGATTGGATGTGGCGACGGTAGCGTCTATGGCCTTCAGCCGCGTACCGGAAAAATCCTCTGGAATTACGACGTCTCTCTTCGAGGCATTAATACGGCACCTACGATTATTGGAAGCACCGTACTTTGCGGGCACAGCGAAGAAAATCTCGATGACACCGCAATGGGTGCTCTTTTCGCCGTCGATGCTTCCAAAGCAGGGAATATCACGAAATCCGGAGAGCTTTGGCGGACGAAGGAAGAATTTATCGGGAAAACCGCTCCTTTAGTGATCGACGATCGAGTCTATTCCGTTGACGATGGTGGTATCTTCTTTGTCAACGATTTGAAGACTGGAGCTCTCGTTGGGAAGTCGAAAATTGGGACAATGGGTCGTGGTAGCCCTGTTTATGGTGACGGAAAAATTTATGTGGTTGACGGGAATGGCCGTTGGTTTATTTTCGTGCCTGATCCAGCCAAAGGACTGAAGAAGATTCATAGTTTGCGCCTGGAGCAAGGCGACGTGAATGCATCACCAATCATCTCCCATGGCCGAATCTATCTTGCCTGTGAGACGATGATGTATTGCATCGGCAAGAAAGACGTAACTCCGACTGCCGATCCGATTCCGGTTGCGGCCATCGAGAAACCTGTTGCTGAGGATCAGAAGCCAGCTACAGTCCTGGTTGTTCCAGTGGAATCACTGCTGAAGCCAAAAAACAAGCAAGCGTATTCAGTCTATGTATATAACGCTGGCGGACAGTTTTTGAAAACCGCCGATCCAAAGGATGTCAAGTTTACACTTCAAGGACCAGGCACAATCGATGCGTCCGGAGTTTACGCGGGTCCTGGAGGAAGTGTGAACGCGGCGGTCATCGTCAACGCCGAGATGGGTGAACTCAAAAGCCAGGCCCGCATCCGAGTTGTCCCTGAGGTGACGGCAGAAACTCCTTGGTCGTTTACCTTCGACGACGGACTTGTCCCGGTGACAGGCGTTGGAATTCGGTACCGTCACATCGCGATCGATTACGATTTCTATCGGGAATTGAAAGCGAAGGACCCGATGGCTGCGAAGTTGTATATTGCGCTGACGACACAATTCACTAATGTTCCCGCTCCGAAAGCGACGTACGATGATTCGACTCCGATCCAGGCATTTACCGGATTCAAGCGATATTTGGGTTTGCTTGAATCGATCACGAATCAGGATCAAGCAAAGGAAAAACTCGACGCTTCATTGAAATTGCTGCAAGAGCTAGGGGTCATTGCCAGTTTTGAATGGACTGGAACTGATAAGATCCCGATTCAACTCGTTGTTGCCAAAGGGCCTCGCAAGGTGACGGGCAACGGCGTAATGTGCAAGATCACCACGATTCCCAAAGGGACTCGCAGCCAAGGCTGGCTGGGCCATCCCGGCTCAAAGAGTTACAGCATTCAAGCGGATGTTCTGGCAAATAAAGTAGATGCCGGAGCAGACGCGGATAAGAATGCTAAAATCCCGGATATCGGCCTTACGAATCAGCGTTATCGCTTTGAAATGATGGGTGCTGCACAGAAACTGAAAGTTTATTCCTGGGTCCCACACGACCAGAAGGTTCACGAAGTCGAGTTCCCATGGGAGCCTGAGGTCTGGTACACGATGAAGTTTATTGTGACGAATGAAGTACAAAACGGAGAAAAAGTCTCGATCTGTCGAGGTAAGGTTTGGAAACGTGACGACCCCGAACCATCGCCATGGTCAATCGAATGGTCCGACAGTCCGGCCAACGATAGCGGTAGCCCCGGCTTTGTTGGCAATGCGAAGGACGCTGAGATCTTCATTGATAACGTCAAAGTTGTGCCGCAATAAACTCGACGGACAACCGATTGCTATCATTAAAATTCAATAACGGACGCAGGAAGACGATTTCACGATAAGGAAATAGAATGGCTTCATTTTCAACAAAAATCGCCGTAGCGGCGTTAGGTTTTGTGTTTGCTGGTTATGTGTCAGCCGCTGACAAGTTTAACCCGACCGAGGACGCACTGAATTTCATCAATAAAATGAAGGTCAGTAAATATGACTGGCCACAATGGGGCGGTTCGCCTCATCGGAACAACACGCCCGCTGGGGAAAATATTCCTTTCAAATGGAATCTCGAAACAGGAGAAAATGTCCTGTGGGCATCGCCACTCGGGTCTCAGACTTACGGAAACCCAGTGATTGCGAACGGCAAGGTATTTGTCGGTACGAACAATACTCACGGGTATCTGAAACGATACCCATCAAAGATTGACCTCGGAGTTCTCCTCGCATTTGAAGAAAAAACGGGCAAGTTTTTGTGGCAGGCATCGTCACCTAAACTTCCTACCGGTCGTGTTCATGATTGGCCGCAACAAGGGGTCTGTTCCACCGTTTATTGCGATGATAAGCGCCTTTGGTACAACACCAGTCGAGGCGAAGTTGTTTGTCTGGATGTCGAAGGCTTCCACGACGGGGAGAATGACGGGCCTTTTAAAGCAGAAGCGAACGAGAATCTCGACGAAGCAGATCTCATCTGGCGATACGACATGATGGGTGATCTTGGCGTTTCACAGCACAATATGTGTTCTTGCTCGATCACCTGTGTGGGGGACCGCTGTTTTGTAATCACTGGAAACGGAGTCGATGAAGGTCACATCAACCTGCCAGCACCCAATGCACCCAGCTTTATTTGTCTGGATAAGAACACGGGTAAATTGCTTTGGACTGACAAGTCACCTGGGTTGAATATTCTTCACGGTCAATGGTCCAGCCCTTGCGTGTTCGAAGCCGGAGGGCGCGAGCAGGTGGTGATGGGTGGCGGAGATGGTTGGCTTTACAGTTTTGATCCCGCTGGCGACGGCAAAGGGGGGGCAAAACTGCTTTGGAAATTTGATGGTAATCCCAAAGACTCACTCTATGTACTTGGTGGTCGATCGACCCGAAATCACCTCATCAGCACGCCCGTCTTCTATGATGGCTATGTCTATGTCGGGATGGGTGAAGATCCTGAGCATGGTGAGGGGAATGGCCATCTTTATTGCATCGATCCCACGAAACGAGGCGACGTGAGTCTCGAGTTGGCCGTCGATGGTGAAGGGAAAGAGATTCCCCACAAACGACTCAAAGCGGTCGACTCCAGTAAAGGTGAAAAGGCAATCCCGAACCCGAATACGGCCGCCATCTGGCATTACGATGTTGTTGACCGTAATAAGAACGGTAAGAAGGAATTTGAAGAAACAATGCATCGCACGATGGGCAGTGTCGCAATAAAAGATGACCTGCTATTTGTGACAGACATTGGCGGCCTCGTACATTGTGTCGATGCGAAGAAAGTCGTCGACGGAAAACCCGTTGTCTACTGGACTCACGATATGTTCTCGGCCGCTTGGGGTTCAGTGCTGATCGTTGATGGTAAAGTCTACGTGGGTGATGAAGACGGGGACATCACCGTTTTTGAACTTTCGAAAGAATTAAATGTTCTTGCCGAAAACAACATGATCAATTCTCTCTATACAACTCCAGTTGTGGCGAGCGACACACTGTTTATTGCCAATAAGAGCACACTGATCGCCCTGAAATCTGGAGCAAAGCTCAAAGGTGGGGTCAAGCAGGGCTCAACCGAAGATGCTGGCGGCAATGAATGATCCGTCTTCCAGGACCGAATCGAAATCCATAACTCACAATCCGATTCCTGTGATTGGTGTTGTCGGAGGGATCGGTTCCGGAAAAAGTGCTGTCGCTAACTGGGTGGCGGCACACGCCAATGTGGCGGTGATTGATGCAGACAAACTGGGACATGACGCACTGAAATCGGCGACGGTGAAAGACGCTCTTTTTCATCGATTCGGTTCTGTTATTTTCGGAGCAGGCGGATTCATTGATCGGTCTGTTGTGGCGAAACTCATTTTTGGAAATAGCCCGGAGCAGCGTGCAGCCAGACATGACCTTGAGCAAATTGTTCATCCTGAAATTGGTCGAAGAATTACTGAGGATGTCTTTCTGGCGACGAATAATGGTCGAGCTGCAGTCTTGCTTGATGCCGCCATCCTGTTAGAGGCAGGTTGGCGGCAGTTGTGCGATCTTGTGGTGTTCGTTGACTCTCCTGACGAAATTCGCTTGTCGCGAGTTGAGAAAAATCGCAACTGGACTGGGGACGAACTTCGGCGGCGCGAGGCAAGTCAGTGGAGCCTGGATA
>JBAXBD010000202.1:0-9172 GCA_037142165.1 Schlesneria sp.
CCGCGAGTATTAATCGCTGGTTCGACAGTGAATATTTCAACCGGCTCGTTGGGAGGTTTTTCCAACGAGCCGGTTTTTTTTCGCGAACCATCCGTTCCGCAAACGACGACCGAAAAAGTCCCAGGCGAGCCGGGCGATGTAAATCCCCGGATTCTTCGCTCCTTTCACATACGACCATCATCTCTCACGGCGCTTCGCCGCCCGCTCACCAAATCGTCGATTAAAAGCAATCATCTCGATCCTCGAAAAAAAGTTTATGAAGTTGGTCAAATTGGCAAAGTTGGCCAAGTTCCCTGTTTCATAGGCTTTTTCGCAGGTGCGAAGTTGGCCAACTTCGCCAACTTCGTTCTTTCTCGCCGTGATTTTCCAAACTTCGTGGCCTTCTGTTCAAGAATCTTCTCTTCTGTTCCGCTGGAATCACGTGCTGAGAAATCTGGCGTCACAGTTCGATCGACTTCGATCACGTTGGTCAAGTTGGCCAAGTTCCCTGTTTCATAGACTTTTTCACAGGTTTGAAGTTGTCCAACTTGGCCAACTTCGTTCTTTCTCGCCGTGATTTTCCAAACTTCGTGGCCTTCGTGTCCTTCTGTTCAAAACTCTTCTCTTCTGTTCCGCGTGAAATCACGTGCCACGAAATCTGGCGTCACAGTTCGATCAACTTCAATCACGTTGGCAGAGTTGGCAAAGTTGGCCAAGTTCCCTGTTTCATAGGCTTTTTCGAAGGTTTGAAGTTGGCCAACTTGGCCTACTTCATTCTTTCTCGCCGTGATTTTCCAAACTTCGTAGCCTTCGTGGCCTTCTGTTCAAAAATCTTCTCTTCTGTTCTGCTGGAATCACGTGCCGAGAAATCTGGTCTCACAGTTCGATCGACTTCAATCACGTTAGCAGAGTTGGCAAAGTTGGCCAAGTTCCCTGTTTCATAGGCTTTTTCACAGGTTTGAAGTTGGCCAACTTCACCCGTTCTCGCTTTATCTTCGGCTCGACCGAACCCATAAGGCAAACAACGAACCGCCACGGATCGCGCAGCGCCTCGACCCGACGCCGGAGCAATCCGAATTCAATTTCTTTTCCAAGATGCCAAACATCAATTGTCGTCGTCAGGTTTTGGTTTCCAAAAATCCAGGCGAGCCAGGCCGAAGCGGCCAGAAAGTTGATAAAGAAAGTGGTAAGCCGCTACAAGCGGTTTGCCAGGAGCTACCGCTCCATGAACCCGAGGAACTTTTTCGACATACAGAACGTCAAGTTCCTTAAGAGCGGACCAAAAAACCACTGAAGAAGGCGTGCGATAACTCGTGGACAAACTTCCTTCCTGGGCAGCGATGCTTCCGGCGGTCAACGCGGGCCTGAACGGCCTGGCGGGGATCATGCTGGTTGCTGGCTATTGGCTGATCAAACGGGGCCAGCGCACGGCTCATGCCCGGACGATGATCGCTGCGTTTGTGACGTCGATCCTGTTTCTTGCATGCTACCTTGCGTATCACTATGCCTTGCACGCTTACACAGGCGAGCCTGGCAAGCGATTTGGCCACAAGGGAACCGCGATTGGGATCGTTTACCTGCTGATCCTGGTCACGCATGTGATTCTGGCGGCAGCCGTTCCCGTGCTCGCTTCGATCACATTATTTCGAGCCTGGAAGCAGGACTGGGCTCGGCATCGTCGGATTGCGTTGATAACATTCCCGATTTGGGTTTACGTCTCGGTAACGGGTGTTATCATTTATGTGATGCTTTACCATTGGCCTGGCTCGGATGTTTGAGGTTATTTTTATGAATCGCACACTGAAGTCGATGGCGTTTGCCACGTTGGTCCTGGCACAAGCTACAAATGTCTGGGCGTGCCCAATGTGTAAGTATGCCCTGGAAGCATCCGATGCTCCTGAACCGAAGGCCTACATGATCAGCATCCTGTTTATGATGGGAATGATCTCGGCCCTGTTCCTGAGCGTTGGTGTGTTGCTCTGGTGGGTTTCGAAACAAGAGAAGATGGCGCTGACCGCTGCGGGATACCAGCACCTGTTTGACAACGCTGGCAGCCAGCCTTATTTGGCCAAAGCCAAAGCCGAACACTGAAGTCACTGAGGGCCCGCAGAACCTTTTCCGAATGCTCGTCTTTGTTGGCTTCCAAATCCGTTGTGATTTTGGTGGCCCGCACGGGCTAAAGCCCATGCTACGAATTTTTTATGCTTTCGGAGCCATCAAGCTCAAACGCAAATTCTTGTCGTAGTGCGCGGTCGCGATTTGCAGGCCATCGGGATGCAGGGCCATATCGCGAGCCACGTTGCCGAGATTGAGTGAGTGGAACTCGTCCTTTTGATCGAGCTTCCAAAAGAAGAGATGGCCACCCCCTTGGCCTCCTGTTGTTCCGATCAAGAACCCCTCAGCGTGAGGCATCAGCCCCCAGGTTGTTCCCTGTATTCCCGCTTTGCTGAGATGTGCCAAGACCTCTTTCCCCTCAGCCCAGTCGATTTGTGAGACGATCGGGTTTCCGACACCGGCAAAGGCGTTGGTGACGTTTGTGATTCCGCCTGCAAAAAGGCGATTACCATCGGCAGCGAACTCAAGGCAAAACGGACCTCCGTAATCTGCCATAAAACCGGGGTCGTACTTGCTGAGACTGGCAATGGCGAAAGTGCGGACTTGTTTGCCCGTCTCGGTTTCCCAATGCAGGAATTTTGCTGTGATGTCACCGGAAACCAGGTGTTTGCCATCGGGGTGGAATGCGACATTGTAAACATGCCGCTCGTGCCCGATGAATTCTCGGATCAAGCTACCGTCAGCGAGGGACCATAATTTCACTTTGTGATCATTGCCGCACGAAGCAAGTAATTGTCGATCCGGGCTGACAGCAAGAGCACGAATCCATCCCTGATGTGCCTGAACTGTTCGAATCGGGACGGGCATTTCGGCACCTGCCGCCCACCAGATCAACCGTCCGTCGTTGCCACCGGTAATCAGCGTGTCACCGTTGGCAGAAAAGGCCAGGCCACGAACCCAACTATCGTGACCTGCGAGTTCGACTTTTGTTCCGCTCGCCAATTCCCAACGGACGACTTTGAAATCTTCAGCCCCCGCGAAAACATATTTTCCCGTTGGATCGAAACGGCAGGATAATAATGGACTGGTGTAAGCGAGTGTTTTCGCGATGTGAGTCACTGCGGGATTGGCGGGCATGTTGGATTCCTTGTTGATTCAGGCGAGCATGATTCGTTTCAATACCGGTTGCGGATCGTGGAATAAATTATTGAAGATATGCTGGTTGCTATTCGCGTGGTTCTCGAAAAATGCTCATCACGCGGAGCGATGATGGCTACTTTGGTCTAACGTGAAACGCAGTTGGAGTATTCGGAGACGCGGCATCACGGGTTTTTGCCGGTCGAAGAGCACTGCTTGACCGAGGACGGTCAAGCAGTGGCACAGAGATTCACATGTTTGACAAATCAAGAGAATAGCAGCCACTCCCTACAACTCACAGAAACGCCGCATTATGCCAGCAATTCCGTGATTACGCGACTCGATTCCGGAACCAGTGGAATTGGACGACCTGTTTTATCCGGCAGGAAAGTATGCGGATCAATTCCAAGCAAGTGATACATCGTTGCCAGGATATCTTTCGGCCCCACTGGGTTGGAAACGACTTCTCCTGCATGTTTGTCAGTCGCCCCAACAACACGGCCTCGTGCGATTCCACCGCCGGCAAACAGCACAGAATAAGCTTGAGACCAGTGATCACGGCCTCCGCCGCCAACTCCGCTAATTTTTGGAGTTCGGCCATGTTCGCTGATGCAGACAACTAATGTGTCGTCCAGTTGACCTCGGCGATCCAGATCCAGCACAAGCCCCGAGAAGGCCTTGTCGAGACCAGGAAGAAGCTGATCAACCATTCGAGGGTAATGATTCCAGTGGGTGTCCCAAGCATCGCCAGCTAACCCGTATTCGTCCCAGAAGACACTGACGAGTCGTGTGCCGGCATCAAGCATCCGACGTGCAGTGAGACACGACTGACCGAACAGTGTCATCCCGTAGAGTTCTCGCGTTTCCAACGATTCCTGGCGGACATCGAGGGCTGCGGCAACGGACTGAGACTGTATTAACGAGTGCGCCATCTGCTGAAAGCTGGAAAGCGATTTACCGCTTAATGACGCATCAAGATCACGGCGAGTGACGTCTAGTTGCTGCAGCAGTGATCGACGGCGATCGAGACGATCCAGCGTCAATTCGGCTGGCAGGCTGGTGGATGCCATGCGGAAGTACGAATCTCGTTTACAACCGACGTAGGGATCGAAAACCTCGACATTCATATCGCGTAGAGTTTTGTAGACACTCCGGTCAGCATGACCTTCGAATTCGGTCCAGACCGGGTTATAAGCCGATCCGAGATAGGCGGCGTAAGGCCCCGCGCGAAACACTTCGCCCGTTCGTTGCGAGCTGAAAGGGAAGGGGAGTGCGACGTTCTGTGGAAATGCCGCCATTCCGCCGCGTCGTTGTCGTTCAATGTATTCAACGGCACTGCCGAAGTAGGGGTGGTGCTTGGGATCGTTCGGACTGAGTTCCATATTCACATCGATCGTGGGAACGCCAGTCATCGCGTGTGCCACACCATGAATCGGATATTCATGATGGACGGAACGAAGAACTGTGGTACGGTCCATCATCCGGGCCATGTTTGGCAGATGTTCGCAGACATCCAGCCCAGGCAGAACGGAGGGAATCGGCCGCATGGTGCCACGAATTTCCAACGGTGCATTCGGCTTCATGTCGACCGTTTCCATCTGGCTCGGTGAGCCATACAGAAACAGGATGATACATCGTTTGGCGGAACCAAAACCGTCTGGCATGGCAGACGATTGCGTTGCAGTCGATTCTGCGGCACGAACGGCGTCGGCTTGCAGAAGCTGGGGTAACGAAAGCCCCAACAATCCCGTGCCGCCAACTTCCATAAGTTCCCGACGTGTCAGTCCATTACAAAGACGCCTGGGTGAACTGAGCATTCGAAGCATCACAGGTCCCTCACCACGAAAAACGGATCAACATCATCTTATGCTATCGGCATTTGCGGTCGCAAGGAGTAGTATCCTGTACTATCCGAAGAGCTCAAAAGGGCGTTTTGTGGCAAACGAGTATTTTCAGCGGCTGATTCGTTGTCTCGACCTGGAGGCCGAGGCGGAAACGGCAGAGACAGTCCGACTTTCGCGACGAGCTTCGGGTGACCAGGCTGAGCGGACCGGTTCCAGTCTCGTCGATCTGGCGATTCGTGACGAGACTGCGGGTTTTGGCGGTCGGGTGATCGTGACCCTTGGGAAGCGGGACCGGCGGCTTGAGTTACCTTGGACACGGCTTAGCTCGGGGACTCCGATTGTTCTTTCAGAACAGAAGTCGTTGGACCATGCCGGTTGGCGTGGCGTTGTCACGGATCGCGACCGGGAAACAATCACGGTTGTGCTCAGCGATTCCCCCGAATCAGAGGCTGACCGGCCCGTTTATCGGATCGATCTTTCGTCAGATGAAATTGCGCGACAACGACAGCGAGAGGCTTTGCGACGCGCCGAGACTGCTGAACGAGGGCCCCTCGCCGCGCTCAGAAGCCGGATTCTCGGCGAAGATCCACCTGACTTTCGCCCGGCACGCGATTGGACGCCTCTGTCTCCCCTTGATGACTCCCAACGAGCAGCCGTGAACCACGCTCTGGCTGCCGAACATCTAGCGATCATTCATGGTCCACCGGGAACGGGAAAGACCACAACCGTGGTGGAACTGATCCGGCAGGCCGTTCGTCGAGGTGAACGAGTACTGGCGTGTGCCCCGAGCAACCTGGCGGTCGACAACTTGTTTGAACGACTACTCGCGGCCGGCGAGAAAGTGATCCGCATCGGACATCCGGCCCGAGTCCTTCCGCAGCTTCGTGAGCATACGCTCGATCTGCTGGTTGAGTCACATCCCGACCTGAAACTCGCACGAGAATGGACGAAAGAAGCGTGGCAATTACGGCGGCAGGCAAGCAAGTTCACTCGGACCGCACCGGCGGCTGGTGCGCGACGGGATGCGCGCGAGGAAGCGAAACGGCTTTTGCAGGATGCAAAGCAACTTGAATCGAGACTGGTTGAATATCTTTTAGACTCCGCACAGATTGTCTGTGCCACACTGACCGGATTGAATAACGATCTATTACGAGATCGACAATTCGATCTGGCAGTGATCGACGAAGCAGCTCAAACGACGGAACCGCCTTGTTGGATACCGATCTTGCGAAGTCGTCGTCTTGTGCTGGCTGGCGATCACTGCCAACTTCCACCGACTGTCGTTTCGACTGACGCGAAGCGGAACGGGTTTCACGTCAGTCTGATGGAAAAACTCGTCAAGCAATTCGGAGAATCCATCTCGCGTCGATTGACCACGCAGTACCGGATGCACTCGCAGATCATGCAGTTCTCGTCCGACGAGTTTTATCACGGAGAACTCGTTGCCGCCGAATCGGTGCGTGCCCATCGACTGGCTGATCTTCCGGGAATGGAAGAAAGTTTACTAACGCAGACTGCCGTTCGTTTCTTCGATACCGCCGGGTCGCATTGCACAGAACGGACAGAGGCCGAAGGCAGCAGTCACGAGAACCCAGGCGAAGCAGAATTCGTTGCATGGCAGGTTAATGAACTGCTTAAGGCCGGAGTCCACGCAAGTGATATCGCGGTCATCACGCCGTATTCGGCTCAAGTAAGACTGCTACGTGGGCTGATCACTGACAGTGACGTCGAGATCGACACTGTGGACGGTTTTCAGGGGCGAGAGAAGGAAGCCGTTGTCATTTCACTTGTCCGTTCCAACGCGAAAGGGGAACTTGGATTTCTGACCGATACCCGCCGCATGAATGTCGCTCTCACGCGTGCACGTCGAAAATTGATCGTGTTCGGTGACAGTGCGACGCTTGCCAATCACGAGTTCTATCTGCGACTACTTGAATATTTCGAACGACAGGATGCCTACGGAACAGTCTGGGAAATCCCCCAACCGAATGTTTAATTGTTCATTCACGTTGCCATCGCCACTTCCGCCTGTTTTGACTTCACTCGTGGAAAATAGCCATTTTTTAAAATCCAGAAGCTGACAACCCAAAATAAAAGTGCATAAATTAAGCCGATTGTCATCAGTGTCATTGAAGGCTTGCAATCAAAGTAACTGACGTTGGTATCGAGATCGGCTTTGAACATTTCGGTATCGAGAGCTGATCCGAGTCTCACGAATCCCTTCCAGGGTGTACTGATTGGGCGATCGAAATTACCGAATCGTTGGATGAACGGTCTCTGGTACGACGTGATGTCCGTGATCGGAGCTTTGCTCTCACGTTGACGTGACTGCAGGTCCAGCACTGACTTTGACAAACTTGCGGCGTGTTCGGGAAATGATTCACCAAGAAGTTGGTTTAGCCCTTTGGCGATCTCACGAGTGAATTCGTCCGCTTGCTGCTGACTTACCGGCTCTTCGGGAATTACGATCAACAACTGCGATTCTCGCACGCCACCGACTTGCCCCAATCCTAACTGCTGAGGTCGAACACTTTGAACCACCGGTGAAAGACCGTACGAGTCGCCAGTTCCCGACGAAATCAGTTCAAATCTCTTTCCTGGTGCATTCTTCAATGTGACTGTCGATTTGTCATAGATCACGTATTCAGAAGGACCGTAGGGAGCGGCCCACAATAGAAAAACGGCCCAAAAACTGAGTGACCAGATGGCTGTCCATAACAAAAGCCATCCCAGAGTCTTTAGTGATTTTCGAAAGAATGTTCCGATTCCGGTCACAAGCCTGCCAAGATTTGTGTCCTGATACGGAGTGGCCTCAAACAGGGTCTTCGTCTCAGGGGAGTGCTGCCAGATTAACGTCGTGATCGCCAGCGGGATCCGAATCAGTGCTCCCAGCGAAAGCGGCAGCAGACCCACGTAGGACATGGATTTCACAAATCCAAAGTTTTGACTCGCCTGGAGACAGTACGACACGAGAAACGAGACGAGGCTGATTGCCAGTACGCAAACACCATAAAGAGCAGTCTCGGAAAACAGCAACAGAGCAAACAACAAATCTATTCCGCCTGCAAGGAACCAGCCGATCGACAGCAAAATACGATTTGTCCCTGGTGTCATAGAACCAAACAGGCTTCGAACTGATGCAGAAATACGGCTCGGGATTTCTTTTGTCTTTTGTCCAAGACGACTGATCAAGGAAGGTTGTTGAGCTGATGGTTGAAACTCAGAAACGCCGCCTGAGGAGACTGGATTGGAAGCCTGTTGGTCAGGTCGTGGAACAGTAGCAGCAGATTTTGACGTTGCGACGCGCCAAACGATGATGGCGATCAGAGCAGCGATCAATGGATTGAACGTGAATAACATCGAAATAATCGCCGCCAGCATCGCCAGGCTTTCAGGTTGAAGCCCGCCCCATAGACGTCGGTTCTCGTTCCCCGCGTCCTGACCGCTACCGTTCACTTCTGAAGTTTTTGCGACCCAGGGGACGTAACCGTAAAGATTGGCCCAAACGAGACGTACGACCGCCACGAACAACATCCCGAAGAAGCTGGCGACAACTCCTCCAGGGAGACTCATCACAAACAACTCTCCCATGTCTCCGAGGTTCGCAGGTAACCGGTGTTGACTTCGGGAAAGTGCCATCATTCCCGCCGTACCAGCGAGAAAGAAGAAAAGTAACCATCGGCCGGAAACTGGCTGGAAAAAAATGGTCCGTGAATCGAGTTCACGTTTCGCACGATTCTTTGCCTCTGATGAAACCGGATTAAAGGCCTTGTTTGATTCCGTCGAAGTATTTGGCTTCGACGGAGGTGCCGGACTGGCGACGAGCGGGGCTTTGCGACAGCCATTGGCTGCTGAACGTGAGCCAACCATTTTTCCAAAAGCTCGGCCACCGCTTTCGCAGACTGAAATCGTTCTTCAGGTTTCTTGGCGAGCAGTTTCATGATGATCGCACACAGCCAGTCAGGAATGTCCGCGTTCAGTTCCTGGATCGGCCGAGCGGGATCATGACAGACACGCTTCAGCACGCCCATTGTTGTGCTGGCACGGAACGGCGAATGACCGACGCACATCGCGTACATCACACTCCCCAGGCTGAACAAATCGGCGCGATAGTCGACCGCGTCGCCGTTCGCCTGTTCGGGAGCCATATATTGTGG
>JBAXBD010000203.1:0-9168 GCA_037142165.1 Schlesneria sp.
GTACTGGTGACAAGGCTGGTATAAACACCATCAATCGTCATATTCGTCGGGCCGTTCACCGTTTCAAGGGTGACCGGCTGGTCTTTGTGCCGCGTGCCGAACCGCAGGTCTGAGGCAGGGTTCTGGGCCAGGTACATCCAACGCATTGTATCGACGCCGAGTTGTTCTGCGGCTTCTTCAAACCAGATCGCTGTCCCATCAGACTTATGCATTGGTTTTCCGGCTTCGTTCATCACCAGGCGATGTCCCAGCAGAGTCTTGAACGGCTTCTTTTCATCCGGATTATCGGTGCGGTCACAGTTCATCATCGTTCCCATCGAGAGCAATGAGTAGAACCAGTTGCGGAACTGACCCGGAAAACACTCCGTGACCAGGTCGGCGGGATACCACTTTCGCCAATAATCGGGATGAGTGTTAAAGCCCAGTGTGCTGAACGAGACGATCCCAGCATCGAGCCAGGGATTTCCGACATCGGGAATCCGCGACAAAACCGCGCCGGTTTTCTCGCTGCGGATCTTCACCAGATCGATCCACGGTTTATGCGGCGTGTGTCCTTCAAATTCCGCCCAGCCTTCGACCGCTCGTTCTTTCAATTCGGCGACCGAGCCGATCACGTCGAAGTCTGTTGGATCATCAGGGTTGATCCAGATCGGGAGCGCAAGGCCCCAGAAACGCTTCTTCGAGATCATCCAGTCCCGCATATTCGTCAGCCACTCTCGCTCGCGCTCGCCCCCCTGGATGCTTTCGGGAAGCCAGCGAATCCGATCCGTGACCTCCATGATCTCGTCACGCCAGTCCATATTGATGAACCATTCGTCGACGAGTCGAAAAACCAGTTCGTCACCCGTCCGCCAACAGAACGGATAGATGTGCGGGTACTTTTCGTCAGCGACGAGCAAATGCCGCTCTTTAAGCCTGGTCAGGACGAGATCGATCGTCGCCGGATCGGTCGCTTCGAGGCCAGTGAATTCGCCAAACCCATCGATAAAACGCCCATCTTCGCCCAGAGGTGCGATTCCCACGATTCCCGCTGCGATGCCCAATTGATGGTCGATATCACCGCAGCCGGGCGCGATATGGACAATACCGGTTCCTTCACCTGCAACAACGTTCGGACTTCCTTTGAAGTCCCGTCCGCCGTCGATTACTCGATGGCAGTGAACGCCGCTCTTCCCTTCGAGCCGTGGATCGAACGGAACTCCGCCGGACGCATTTTGAGCGGGCAAGTCGTCAAAAGGACCGGTATACTTCCAACCGATCATTTCGGCTCCCTTGATCGTCCCTTCAATTTCGTAGCCACCAATTTCTTTGAAGAATTGGCCGATCGTCTTCAGCTTCGGAACTCCAGCAGGCCACATCCATTCAGGTCGACCGAATCCCTCTTTGAACTCTTTTGCGAGACGCTGAAAATCGAGATTGTCCTTGGCGAAGTAATAGATTGCGCCGTCGCGTTTCGCCCGTAATTTGACGTAATCCAAGTCGGGATTCACAGCGGCTGCGACATTGCTCGTCAATGTCCAGGGAGTTGTGGTCCAGACGAGTAAAAACTCTTTATCCGCGTTGGGTGTGTTCGCATCCTGGTGCTCGCGTAAGACTGGAAATCGAACGAAGCAACTTCGATGAACGGTCAACTTCCGTCCGTCAGCAACTTCCATCTGACTGTAGGCGCTTCCACCTCGACCCGACCACGGCATGACATCGTGGCCTCGGTAGACCTTGCCCCGCTGGAAACATTTTTTCAGAAAGGTCCAGATCGTCTCGTTGTTTTCGGTCGAAAACGTAAAGTAGCTTCCGCCCCAGTCGGGGTTGCCGAGTTTCGCGACGATCGCCTCGGCGGTGTCTCGGATCACCGTTTCAGGCTGCTTCGGTGGAGTGAATTCGACGATCTCATCGGTGCCAATCGAGCCCGCAAGTCGACGCAACTGATCGGGATCGTCCCACTCCATCCAATAGCCCAGTCGGATCGACTGTTCTGTCTGAATGGCGGCATATTTAAGAACTCGTTGCTTGCAAGTGTGCACAAATTTATCGATGCCGTAGGACTCAATTTGGCTTTTCGCGCCAAGCCCCAGTTGCTTTTCGACTTCGACTTCGACCCACAGCCCCTGGCAATCAAAACCGTTCTGATGACGCAGATCGCGTCCATTCATGGCCCAGTAGCGTTGGAAGGTATCTTTGTACGTGCGGCCCCAGGCGTGATGGACCCCCATCGGATTATTGGCCGTAATAGGTCCATCCAGAAAGCTCCATGGGGTTTTGCCGGAAATTTTCTGCCGCAGCTTGGCGAAAACCTTTTGTTTATCCCAGAGCCTTAAGATTTCATGCTCGCCTTGCACAAACTCCGCATCGCCGACTTTTTGAAACATCGTCTTCAGAATCCTTTTCCACCATCCGTCAAACCAGGATTTGATTTTCAGATCCCGGACCAACTGTTGTATCCGCAAAACCGATCGTTCAGAAAGTGACTGGAAATCGGTTTGATATTGAAAATACGAAAAAGCACACGGAAATGCATTCTGCTCGAAGGGAATTCCAATCCGAGACGACGTGAGTTTCAGTGGAAATGGCCTTATAATACCCTTTCGACACCGGGCGTCGTTTGAAATCCGATTGTCCGGCGATCGAAAGTAAATGCCCGTTTACTTTTGATCCCGCGATCGTTTGACTTTGATTTTGTTTCGATTCCGACAGACAGACTGGATCAGGCCTCTCATGTTGCTTTTCCCTCGAATGTTTCGGCTTCGTCAAACGTTTGATGCCCGTCGCGTCACTGATATTTCTGGTGAAGTCGCACGTCAACTTGATTCACTGAATCTGAAAGAGCAGATTCGACCCAATCAATCGGTGGCGATCACGGCAGGCAGTCGAGGGATTGCTCATATCGGCCAGATCACTCGCGCAGTGGTCGATCATATCAAGGGCCTGGGTGCCAATCCGTTCATCGTTCCCGCGATGGGAAGCCATGGTGGCGGAACGGCGGCTGGACAAACGCAGTTGCTTGAACATTACGGGATCACTCCCGAAAAAATGGGTTGTGAACTTCGTGCGTCGATGGAGACCGTAATCGTCGACAGAACGCCGCAAGGAATTCCCGTCCACTTCGACAAGCATGCTTCGCTTGCGGACCACGTTTTGATTGTCGGTCGAGTGAAGCCGCATACGGGCTTTGTGGGCGATGTGGAATCGGGGCTGCACAAGATGATGCTGATCGGTCTCGGCAAGCACGAAGGGGCCAAAATCTATCATCGAGCCATCGCCGATTACAGTTTCATGGAAATCATCACTGCGGTTGCCGCTTCGGTGATTTCCAAATGCCGTGTCGTCGGCGGTCTGGCGATCGTTGAGAATGCCTACGATGAAACGGCGTTGATCGAAGCGGTCCCTCCCGCACGGTTTCTTGAACGCGAGAAAGAGCTTCTCAAGCTCGCGATTCAATGGTTGCCCCGTTTGCCGTTCACGGTCGCCGACCTCTTGATTATTGATCAAATCGGCAAAAACATCAGTGGAACAGGGCTCGACACAAATGTGGTCGGGCGAAAGTACAATGACCACGCTGGCACCGACCGCGATACGGTACGTTGCAAAAGAATCTTCGTGAGAGGGCTGACAGAAGAGACCCATGGCAACGCGACGGGGATCGGGATCAGCGAGTTTACCAATCAGCGTACGGCCGATGCGATTGATCGCAAGATCACGGCGATCAATTGCATTACCGGACTTCATCCCACGGCAGCGATGATCCCCATCGCTTACGAAACGGACCGCGAAGCAATCTCACAAGCCCTGCACACATGCGGGTTGGTTGAACCACCGAATGCAAAAGTCATTCAGATCAAGGACACACTGCATCTGGCGGATGTCCTGGTCAGCGAAAAATATCTTGATGAATTGTCGGGGCGAAACGATCTTGAGCGTCTGAGTGAGCCTGAGGAAATGGCGTTCGACGCCAATGGAAACTTGCGAGCGGTTGATGACCTTGCCTGAAATCTATCTCGATAATAACGCGACGACACAACCGTTGCCTGAAGTCGTCGAAACGGTTTCGCGGCATATGCGTGAATCGTACGGCAATCCGAGCAGCCGCCATGGACTGGGCCGTAAGGCTCGGCGAGTCCTGGAAGACAGCCGCGAACAGATTGCTGCCATTCTTGGTGCCCTCCCTTCCGAATTGATCTTCACCAGCGGAGGGACGGAAGCCAATAACCTGGCGGTCTTCGGTCTGACGCCGCATCCGACTGGCACGATCGTGATTTCGCCGGGTGAGCATCCATCAAATCTGGAAGCGTGCCGCTTGCGAGAGCGACAGGGATGGCGGTTAGAGACGCTTCCGGTTGACGGATCTGGACTGCTGCAGTTGAGTGGGAATGGCTCGGCCGTACGCGATTGGACTGACGTCCGATTGGCAGCCGTCATTCTGGCTCATAACGAAACCGGCGTTATCCAGAACGTTGGGCCGTTGATTGAGCGGGGAAAGGAATGTCGATTCGCGGTGCATCTGGACGGCGTTCAAGCGGTTGGAAAGCTTCCAGTCAATTTTCGGAAGCTCGGTGCAACGACTCTCAGTTTTGGGGCTCACAAATTTCATGGACCGCGTGGAATTGGCGGATTGCTCGTTCGAGACGGGGTCAAGCTTTCTCCCGGGTTTTCGGTGGGTGGGCTTCAGGAATCGGGACGTCGAGCGGGGACCGAGCCTGTTCCGCTCGTGGCCGGCATGGCCAAAGCCCTGGAAATTTGGAATCGGGCACAGGCTGAACGGACCACGTCTGTGACAAGTTTACGAGATCACCTGGAAGCAAGGCTTCTGTCGCTTGCCGCACCGGCAGTCGTTAATGGGCAACTCGCGCCACGGTTACCGAATACATTGAACATCTCGTTTCCTGGTGTCGATGGAGAAGCGTTGCTCGTGGCACTCGACCTTGAAGGGGTTGCGGCCTCGTTGGGAAGTGCCTGTGCCAGCGGTTCCATCGAACCGACCCCCATTCTTGTCGCCATGGGACTGGCTCCAGATCTGTATCGATCGGCAGTCCGTCTGACATTGAGTTGCCTCAATACACGCGACGAAATTGACGAAGCAGCACGTCGAATTGCCGAGGTCGTCAAGTATTTGCGATAACCATCGAACCAAGCAATAAGGCTATGATTTATTCTCCCGGTTCGGCTGCGAATCGAACAATGCGAGCCTGAATAATCCCTTGAATGACGAATCTTCCACGAAAGTCTTGAGACAGTTTTGACTTCGAATCCGCCTCATTCCGAGCAGTTATCAACGGACGACATGACGCCCGCCAGCGTTCGTACGTTACGCATGACTCTGGCATACGACGGCACGAACTACTGCGGATGGCAGGTTCAACCGAACGGTGTGGCCGTGCAGGCGGTTCTTGAACAAGCCCTCGCGGAATTTACGGGCGAAGCGACTCGGGTCGTCGCATCGGGGCGAACGGACGCTGGTGTGCATGCGGTCGGTCAAGTGACAAGTTTCACCACAAGTTCGAAGGCACCTTGTCATGGCTTCCTGCACGGATTACCTCGATATCTGCCAGAAGATATTGTCGTTCGAGATGTCCAGGAAGTTCCCAAGGGTTTTAACGCCCGCTATGACGCCAAGCGAAAGTGGTATCGCTATGTGATTCATAACAGTCGGATTCGAGTTCCCTTTCTCCGGAACGCCGCCCTTTGGCTCCGTTCGCCCCTGGATGAACAGGCGATGCACACTGCCGTTCAATGTCTTGTTGGGACGCATGACTTTCGCTGTTTCGAAACCCAGTGGCCCAATCGCTCGTCCAGCGTCCGTACGATCTATCATGCTTCGGTCACGCGCACGACCGGGTGGAACGTCTGGGAGTCGTCAGACCTTGAACGACCAGGGACCAGCATTCTCTCTGAGACAACGCTGTTGTCTGATCGAGAAAACTCGAAACATGATCCTTCATTTCTTTGTTTCGACGTCGAAGCAGACGGATTTCTTTACAACATGGTTCGCGCCATTGTTGGCACGCTGATTCATGTCGGACGTGGGCGTTGGACACCTGACGATCTGCGTCGGATTCTTGAATTCGGAGACCGGACTCATGCGGGCGAAACAGCCCCACCTCAGGGACTTTATCTGATGCGCGTCGACTACTAATTCTAATTGAGAATCGAAATCCGTGAAACGTGTGGCACGGTTTGACCGTCTTCGGTTAAGCCGTGCTCTTCGGACACGTTATTGAACCATGAAGCCACGGCCTAGTCGAAGACTCCAGCGAGGCATTGCCTCAGATCAAAGTAGCCGTCTCGCTCCGCGAGACGATAGCCAAATTGCAAAAGACCTCGACTGGCGCTTGAAAGCCCCGATGAATCACAGGGTCAATGGCGATTCGGCTTTCTTCTCGCGGAGCGAGAAGGCTACTTTTGCAGAAATCCTGAAACTTGACCCAATGAGTCAAGTTTCAGGCCCGAAGAAGTCCAAAACCGTAGCACCCCGAGTATCGACCGTTATTCCGCTGATCAATAAGAATCGAAGTCGACGAGTTTTAGACGCAACAAAACGTTGATCAAACAAACCGCTAAAACCCTTCCCCCGTCGTAAAGTGTCCGCCACTGCGGGGTCGACCTGTTTGCGTCCGGCGAGCGTCACGTTCGGGAGCTCGGCGTTCGATTCCGCTTTGTGCCATCGAGTTTAATGCGCCTTCAACAACTTGCGCCGTGGCATTGACCAGCACTCGCGAGACTTTGGGGTTATTCAGTGCTTCCATAACGATCTGGGCACCCTGGACCGAAACTGTTTCGGCCCATGTTGGTTCGAACTGCTGCTGCCTGCGAAAGACCTGCCAAAGCTCTTCGGGTTTGGTCAGTCCCTGAAGATAACGTTGTAGCTCGGCATCTGTGCGGAGAGCATCAGCGAATGAACTTCGATCAGAATCAAAATTGTTCTGACGGAAACGATTCACAACCAGATCCATCCCTCCGGCCAGTTCGTCCGCCTTTTTCCGTTCGAGCACTGCTCGCGCGATCTGAGGCTTCAGTCGTTCGATTTGAGCTGTCAGATCTGCGATTCGGGCGACGATCTCGTCGTCACGAGGATCAGGTGTCCGCTGTGCCCGTGTCTGAAGCACCCCCGTTTCAGTCTGAGTGAGAAACTGCTCGAACTTCTTAATCGCCTCTTCGTAAAACTTTCCTTGAGTCTGATCGAGTTGCTGCAATTCCAGATCAACCGCCTGCTGCTCGGTTCTCGTCTTTTCGAGTGTCGCGACAATTTCGTCTCGCTTGGCCCCCAGTTTTCGTCCTTCTTCCAGGACCGCCGTCAGGCCGACAGCATCGGTGTGTCGATATTCGATGGCTTCGATCTGTTCCATCAGCGACTTGAATTCCGCCTGCCGCCGAGCGACTTCCTCGGCCATCAATTTCGGTGTGTTTCGAAGAAACTCGTAGCCGTTTCTCGCTTTTGGAAAGTCGATCAGCTTGGCAACCCACTTGTCGAGCGACTTGGTCAGCCCCGTTCCCTTATATTCTGACGTCGCGTAGCCGTTTCGATACAGGTATTGAAACAACTGACTTTTCTCATATGGGGGAAGTTTTTCATTGGCGGATGATTGGAGCTCGTGAACGCGGGCCTCGTTCTGTTGCAGTCGCGCCTCCATCTGAGCCGCCTCGCGAGACAGCCGCTGGAAATCAACGTCTTCTTTCAACTTGTCGGCAACTTGAATCTCCAGCTCTTCCCGACGTTCTACCTGCTGGTTGAGTTGCTGAGTAATGAAATCGAGCTTGTCGTCGAGAGTTTGAACCAATTCGACGAATCGACCAGCCCGGGCGGTCAGTTCCGCCTGAGTACGTTCCTTTCGACCCAGCACTTCCAAAAGTGCCGCTCGAACCTCTGCAAATGTCGATTCGACGGTGGCCCGACTGAATTCGGGCAGATAGTACCGCGCAAGGTCCAGCAACGCCGCACCCTTTTGTGCGACGAGTTCGTTCAGTTGAACGTCGAGCAAATCAACATCCCGCTTTTGACTTGCTGCAAACGACCGGCTTTGATCGAGTGCTTCTTGAAGCTGATGATAGATAGCAACGCCGGGTATGGGCATGATTCGCGTAATCCGTTTCACAAGTCGATTGAGGGGCAGGCTGCCCGCGGCAATCGAGGGTCGTTCCCCCTCGAATTCGATTTCACGATAATGCAATACGAATCGTCTGACAAATAGTCAACGAACAGGGGTCCGCCCGCGCGGATCGCGAGGGCATGCGCCCCCATTTTCGTCCATTAAATTTCACTTCATCTGAAGGTGCCACTGCTTAGGAGTCCTCGGAGAAGCAGTGTCTTCGCCTTTCAAATCCCTGATTCATGAGCACAGCTTGACCGAAGACGGTCAAGCTGTGGCACGGAGTGATACCCGTCGTCGAGTATTTCTTGCTTTGTGCCACTGCTTAGGAGTCTTCGGAGAAGCAGTGTCTTCGCCTTTCAAATCCGCGATTCATGAGCACTGCTTGACCGAAGACGGTCAAGCAGTGGCACGGTTTTCGGTGGATGACGTGCTTTCTTGCAAAAAAATCTCGTTGTCGGCCAGCCAACTCAATTGCATTCTGCGAGCAGCGGTCCGGCGAGTTCCTTCAAAAAGAACAACCGGCCTGGTTGACCGGGCATGAACGTCGAGGGAATCCAGGGTGTTGGTTCATGTCGAAGAGTCATCCATAACGACAGACCTTGCCATTGCATCCCACGGCCAAACGTCCCGTCTGCTCCACCAATGATTTTATCGCAACCCAGGAACAGGCCAGGTCCGACCGTGTTAGCGAAGGCTGGAACGTGAGTTGTCCGGCTTTTGAAGCTTGTCAGCGCGTTCTGTTCAATCGTCAACGGATGAAGCTTCGCACCCAGCCGATGTGTTTCCTTTTTCCACTCGGCGACCGACGCGAATTCTGCGGCGAAGTGAGGTTCCCAGAAGGCGATGTGACAGACGCGACCGATCCCGAAGATCGTTGTCAGTTTGGCACCTTGAGACCGCAGCTCGCCAATCCGCGCCGCATAGGTCGGCAAGAGTTTCTTCGTGGCGAAGTAACGCTGCTTTTTCGGGACGGTCAGTTTACCGAGGGGTCCGTAAAAGGCTTGCTCCATCGCATATTGAAACGAACCTGTGTTCGTTGGCGGCAAAGTATTTCCCTCGCGGTCCGACCATTCATCCATGTTGAAGC
>JBAXBD010000204.1:0-9151 GCA_037142165.1 Schlesneria sp.
AATTCATTCCTCACAACGGCAAATACGATCAGCTTGATAACGAGCAGTCTGCAACATTGAAGCATGCCTTCCGAACCGCACTCATCACAAACGGAGTCGACTGGTTTGGTTGGAGCGGCATGACCTCAGCCGTTCACAGCGAAAACGACATCAACGAAACCGTCGACGCATTTGGTCGAACAATCGATCAACTGCGTGGGGACGGGCTCGTTTGATCCTGAAAATTCAAATTCCATAGAACTTGGCGGCGTTGTCGTGGAACAGCTTCTTCTGGAAGCTGACGGGTCGGTCTTTAACGATCTGCTTGAGTGCATTAACCCATTGAGCAAACGACGCTTTAAGGGTGCAGACCGGCCAGTCTCCCTCGAAGATCAGTCGGTCTTCACCGAACGTGTCTAAGGTGAAGTTGATGTTTTGAGCGAGGTCTTCTGGCTTCCAGTCCTTGTTGGCTGTCACGATAATTCCCGAGACCTTGCAGATCACGTTCGGCTTTTGCGCCAGCTCCTGCATCCCCTGCTCCCATTTCTTGCGGAGCGCCAGATCCGTTGAGGTGACGCTCATGTTCCCGCAATGGTCGAGGATGAAACGAGTTTTGGGGCATTGACTGACCAGTTTCGCGGCGTGAACCACTTCAGCAGGTCGGACGCAAAGGTCAAAACTTTTACCGAGTTCCCCAAGCAACTGGATACTTTCAACAAATTTCGGTTGCAGGCAGAATTCGGCCGGTGTCGAATCACCGTGCAGAACCTGACGGATTCCTTTGATGTATTTGTTGTCAGCCAGACGGCGAATATAGGGTTCAAAGCCTGGCGTCCCTGGTCGACCGGACACGACGGCCGCTTTCATTGGATTGTCATCACGTTTGCAGAGATCGGTGACGTAGTCGGCTTCGGCCATTTGCTGATCAGGTTCGACATCGACTTCCATGTAGACTGTCTTGACGACGTTCAATCCCTGAATCGCTTCCAGATAGTCAGACATGACGAAACTGCGTTGCAGCGGTTTCGTATCGTCACCTTTGTGCCAGGGTAACTTGAACCTGGTCAGGTCCCACAAGTGCTGATGAGTGTCAATGATTGGCAATTGATCTGGCATGGATTTGTCCTGAGCCGAAGCGAATGATTGAAGACCGATCGTCATTGAACTTGCTGTCACGCCCGTAGCGACGGTCGCCGCCAGGAAATCTCGTCGCGATACGTTGTCGATCATGATGTTCTCCTAATGTCTCGGTCAGTAATAAAAGCAGACAAGATCGGTTTTGTCACGCTGACAGGCTTCCAGCCAGTCACGAACCTGTTGCAGCGCGACTCGTATCTCTTCCCCGTCGTCACTTTTGATCAGCGATAATTGATTGTCTGTTAACGCTGCGAGAGCGTCAGGGATTTCTGACAACGTCACATAGCCGATGCATGGAAAATCATCGACTTCGGGAATTTCCACCGGCGACCCACGATAGAAAAGGTGCCCGAATATCGAGAATGTCTCTGCGGAGACACCCGATTCCAGCAGACTGTCGTTGATTGTTTCGGCCCAACTGAGCGAAATCCCTGTCCAATGATCGTTGGGAAGGATCTCGCCGTAAAACGAGCAGATCAATTCAACCGCGTAGGCGTATTTGGCTCCTTCGTAATCCCATCTCTCTTCACCGACAATCAGATGTCGCAGCGCGCGTTCCAGGGACAATTCCGGATCAAATTCATCGTCTTTGTTGGCTTCTTCGACTTGTTCTCGATCCTCCGCAAGTTCGTCTGCAAACTCTTCGCGAAGATCCCGATAAATCGATTTGCTTCGCGAACCAGCGACTTTGCGAATTTGTGTCAAGCTGACGGCGAATGGCGTGACGCCATAAGTCATGTCTGTCCTTTCAAACCAATGGCAGATCGACGGGCAACGAATTTGCCGCACTTCGAGCGACAGCTTCCGTAAATTCCATATATTGAAGTCCACTGGCAAAATCTGTCCGGCGGACCGATTCTTCGCCACGGATCGCGCCGATGAACTCAGCTTCAGCACGCCATCCGCGGAGGTTTTCGGTGGGAATCGTCAGTTCACGCAGTCGAGCGTCTCCGACCCGGCCGATAAAGACCCGTTCGTGTGCACCAAACGTAATTTTGATTGTGCCCGAACTGCCATACAAATGAATCTGCTTTCCCGGTCCGTGCAAGTCGATCCCGCTGAAATGATACACTCCCCGTGCTCCACCCGGCATTTGTGTCAGCACCTGGACGCTGTCGGGAACAGTGACAGCGCGGTTTCCAGCGCCAGCCGGGTTGGGTCGTATCGGTTCGAAAATATGAGTCTGAGCAAAAACGCGAGTCGGCTGGGGGACCCAGCGTAGCGCCGTTTCGTGCATAATTCCTAATGTCAAAACATTCAGTCCGCTGATATTCGCGTCCTGACGCCAATGCAGTAACTTTGAATAATCAAAGAACTGATCGTCCGCTCCCAGGACGACGAGCTCACGAAGGTCGCCAATGAAATGGTCGTGCAGCAGTTGCTGGATCTCAAAATCGACCAGCAATCCAAACGGGCTGGGAACCAGCATGGCGACACGGTCTGGTCTCGCAACTGCAGCCTGCTGCATGAGCCGTGCTTCAGCAAGATTGCGCGCCATTCTCGCTTCACACAAGACGTGTTTCCCCGCCGCGAGCGCAGCGCAGGTCACTTCACAATGAAGATCTGGCCATGTCCCGATCACAACCGCGTCGATCGTCGGATCGGCAACAAGTTCCTGCCAGTTGGGATATTGCTGCGGGATCTCATATTCCATCGCAACACGAGCGGTCGAGGCAGGCGTCCGATTGACGACACCAACGATTTTGACATCGTCTATCGCGGCTAAGCCTGGAATGTGTCGCAGGCGAGTGTTTTCGCCGGCTCCCACGATGCCAATTCGAATACTTGAAGAGCTGGTCGACGCCATGCGGAATGTCTTGCCTTATAAAATCAGAATTTCCACCAGAAACCGAGTCTTGAAACGGGTAAAGGAATCCGAGTGGGGACAAGATTCTACCGGCATGTGATTGCGTTTACTACGAGCCGAGCCACGGTGGCTCAATCGTTTCAGATCCTTGACCAATGTTCCGCAGGAACAACCGGTCGAACTGAAACTCTGAGAATTCGAAACGTTCGTACAGACACCAACAACACTTCGGTGAAGTGCCGAGTATTGCTCCGCGATTTTGGACCAGTCGAATCGCTTCGCCGACTCCGGAATCCCTCATTTCGCAGGAGCTCCGATTCCGTATCCGCATCGATTAACCATTGAAGCTCATTCGACCCAGAAGACGATTTGGGAAAATCAATTAACTGTATCACCAGAAACATGTTAGAGCATGTTTTGGGAACTATTCTGAAATCCCCGCTTTGATGGAGTGTGCTGTTTCTCCGGCATCCATTTTCAGAATCCGGGCGGAATTGTTTGATGAAATTCGCGCCATACCCCCCGGGCAACTAAGGCAAAAAAACTGAAAAAGGCCATCGTAATCAGGAGATATGTGATTCGAGCGGTAAGGAGGGTGTCGGCCCGAATGAATTGCACCCACTTCCCGCCGATAGGGCCTTTGAGAAAACTGCTGGGTGCCAACGAACAGCAAAGCGATATGCCGAATATCAAACCCGCAACCAAAAACGCCAGCGGCGCTATGAGGTTTTTACCGAAGTTCTTGTCCGCACTTTTGTGATTGACCATCTCAACAACAAAGGCCACGCCAAGCAAAAATCCGATAAGGCCAAAAAAAGCACAGATGACGACAATGATTCGATGATACGTCAGGTGTCTGGGGCCATCGGGACCGGCTTTTGTCAAGCATTCTTTGTCGACGGATACACAATGAGTCACTTCATTCACGATATCGATTAATTTGACAAAATGATGAAGTGCCATGAGTTCGTTCCGTTTGTGGCGAATGCGTTCCGCAGTGGCGATTGTTTCCGCTTATCTTGCGGATTTAAATGTCACCCCTCCTCATCGTAAAGTGTCGCGAACTCTTCTCGCCAGCCTGCGAGCAGTGAACGCGACCCGACGTTGCGGGCAAGAAAAGGTGATACGTCCTTTATTGGCGGAATAGGTTGAAAACAACTGGGGCTGTCCCCTTTGTAATCCCCTATGGCCACTCCCAGTCCGGTCTTTTGAACTTTGTTTGCGATCTCGCAATGCACAAGTTTTTTCTCGTTTTTCCGATTTTCACACTGGCTGCGTGCGAGCGACTGTCTAGAACGTCCTCCGACGTTTACTGAAAGTCTGTTTGTCAAAGTGGCTTGCAGAACAGTGACAGCGCATCTAGCGGATTTATAAATTAACTCAAGGGAAAAAGAAGGTATCTGTAAGATGAGAGTATTTTGCGTCAAGGCGCTTTCAGTCGGTTTTACAGCGATTGTACTTATGTTCGGCCCGACGAATTTGATTCACGCGGGCAATCTGGCTGTCAACAATGGTAGTTTTACGAATTTCACTGGCGGAAATAGCGGAGCACCGTCACAGCTCGCGTACTCCGGGCATACTGGAACCGGTTACACAACTTTGACGGATTGGACTGTTACCGGTGGAACATACGGATTTCTGATGGGCTCTGGTTCCGCAGACACGACAGGTTCGTACAGTCCTCAGTTCGGTAACAATTTTTACCTTTGGGGACCAGGCTCGGGTGGTGGAGGCGTCAGTAATGGCCTCACGGCATCAAGCCCAGACGGCGGCAACTATCTCGCACTTGATGCAGCATCCAGTTACCGCGGAGGGGGAATCTCACAGTCCATTACCGGACTTACAGCCAACAGTTATTATACTGTTACCTTCGACTGGGCCGGTGCACAGCAACATGGTTTTGATGGAACCACCACCGAACAGGTTCAGGTCAGTCTTGGAAGCGATGTGCAAAGTACGGTGGTATTAACTAACGCTTCGCATGGATTCACGGGCTGGAGACAGCAGTCATTCACTTTCAAAGCCGACGCGGCAACTGACGTATTGAATTTCCTGGCGATCGGGACGCCCGACGGTGTCCCTCCGTTTGTCCTCCTCGATGGAGTGTCTTTGAGTGCTGCACCCGTGCCCGAACCAGGCACCTTGGCTCTTTCAGCACTTGGCATCATCGCACTCGTCGCGATTCGATCTCGTCGACGAGGCAAGACGACCGTCGTCGCGTGATTGAAAAATCGATGAGATAATGGTTGGAATGATAATCGCCGGACGGGATGTAATCCCATCCGGCGATTTTTTTCGCAATCGATCCCATTCGATGGCACGAAAAGGGGACAGGTCCCTTTATCGGCGGGACAAGTTGAAAACAACTGGAACTGTCCCCGTTGTTTCCCCTCGAAGGGAGCAAGAGGTCCGAAACCGGCCCAACATTGACCCGAACATTCCGCATGCATGAACTCAGGGAAAACAAGCCGTTTCATTGAAGCCGAACTTGTTCCACACATGAATCGACGTTTGATTGAATTAACCGGTCAAGCCGTATCGGCGAGTACCTGAGGCTGCCGAATATCCCCGTACCACGCTCCGGTAAAGTGAGGAATACTGTTCCTCGATCAAGGACCAGTCGAACTGCCGTACCGACGGTATGGCCCCCTTTCGCAAGAGGTGCAGTTCAGTCGGAACATCGATCAATCGTTGAAGCTGCTCAGTCAATGCTTCGACATCCTCGTTTGGAAAGAGGACGCCATTCCGATCCGGGTGAACGAGTTCGGGGTTACCATCCACTTCCGAGGCGACAATCGGAAGCCCTGACGCGAGACCCTCAAGGATCGCATTTGCAAACGGCTCGCAACGCGAAGGGGCGACCAGAAACAAGGCGCTTCGAAGGAGATTGATCTTTGCCTGACCACTGACGTGGCGCAGGAATCGGACCTGATTTGACGCACCGAGGCGATTCGCAAGCTCGGTCAAACGATGGAGTTCCGGGCCATCTCCGGCAATCAACAGGTCCACCTCATCACCGCGAATTCTTGCGAAGGCTTCCAGCAGGATGTCGAATCCCTTACGACGGAATAAGCTACCCATCGCCAGGAGATACGGGCGACGATGCGGAAACGGTTCCCCGTTCGCAAACAGTGCCAGATCCACACCATTGTGGATCACGTGGATGAGCGAGTCTGGAACTCCGAAATTCAACAGTGCTCGTCGCAGAAATTGGCCTTGCGCAACGATCGCATCCGCGCGACAGAGGGCCTGTTTCGCCAGAGCTGCCAGCTTGGGATGTCGACAGATTCTTTGATTCGGAAGAATGTCATCTCCATGCGGTCGCACGACGACCGGCAGGTTCGTCCAATCTCTCAAAGTCGTCCCAAGATATGCAGAGGGATAAGCACTGTTGCAGTGCAAGACATCAAATTGATGTTGCCATTGGTGCCAGGCCAATGGCAACAGTAACTGACTGACTCCAAAGCGTTTTGACGACGGACGACTGTATCGCTTGAGCGAATACGGGACATCCATCCGGTTGTCGCTCCCGCGAACATGGGGTGCGAGCACGAGCACGTCATCACCTTTTATGGTCAGGCGTGTCGCCAGATTATGCAGTACCGTTTCCGCCCCGCCAACGATCGGAAAAAACGAATCAGCGAAAAAACCGATCCGTAACGGGGTTCGAACCGTAGTTGAAGTTGTCACGTTCGGGAGCATGTCTCAGTCTGCTGACTGTCTGATGAACTGGATCGGCCATCCTGCCTCGATCATGCGAGAATAGTCCTGAAACGCAAATCCTTTTCGGTAACGTTCTCTTTTGTCGTCAGCCAGGGAATCCCACAGAGGAAAAATCAATATCAGCATAGTAGCTTCGCATTCGTACGAGTGTTGCCTTCTGTACGTCAGAAAGTTTTGCACCACGTCCGATCACCCCTTGATTCAGTCGAGTGGGTTGTGAAGACGCAAGGGTCACTGCTGACTTTGCTCGACTCTCGTTGACCGGCAGGCCGAAGTGCTCGCAGATCTTAATCAACTCGACAAAAGGATCGCTCTTCAGATTCTCGTAGCGACAGACGTATGCAGATTTACTACGTACGAGATCGCTGGCAAACCAGCCCGCGTAAAAGTTGAAATACCAGGGTGCCACCATATCAATCATAAACTGCGTTCGCGCTGCGTCATCCAAGCGGCGCCATTGCTGGTCGTCCATATAGGCCATCGAACAAATTGTCGATTCGTGGTCAAAATGATCGGAAAAACTGATGACCGTATCGTGAATATCTCGCGTCTGAATGATCGGTAAAATCGCGGCATGGCGAATGAGATCGATGGTCGATTTGGAGGCCCGAGTGTGTTGATGCTTCCAAAGAACTTTGTCGACCGACGCCGACTCAGCCAGCGCACGTAAGCTCGGTTCCTGTTCGCGTCGGTCGTATGAGCGCGTCAGCGACCGCACTTCCCAACCCAGATAGTTCTCGAGAATTGTCGAAAGCCATGTTGAACCTGTTTTGGGCGCCGCAATGACCCACAGATGCGAGCGCTTCCGTGGCAGCATCGAATAGATAAAACTGTCCGAATAGACCACTGGCGACGGCTTGTGGAGCAGCGAGGAAAACATCGCCCCGGGGATGAAAATCAATAAGCTTCATGCAAAAGTCCCGAATGTTCTGCTATTTGTGGCATCAAGTGCCATTTCTCAGGGACGGAACGCACAATTCCCCAAACAATTTCTTGAACAATTCAATTGGACTTCAACTATTTCGAGCGAGAAACATTTGAAGGCTGATAAAGCGTCAGTGGTCGAGGGAGAAGTTTCGTCTGAATTCAAATTCCGTTGATGACAATATCGTCAGCCATGGCCATACAACTCAATTAATTCATTCATTCTCACCAACCCCTTCAACCGTTCCTCACCAGATTGGCGACCCACAATGGTCGCAGTATGTCACGAAAAAGGCTTTTTTGGGTGATGTGGATGCGATATCCATCGTCTTGCTTTAACACCGAATTCAGGTTGTCGCGAGAACAACGCGATAACAAATAGTTAAGAGCCAATTTGCCTTTTGTGAATCCTCTTGGATTTCGGAACCCTGACAGCTTGCAGGTCATCCCGTTCATCGAGATACTTGCACCCCATACGCGCCTGTAGCTCAGCTGGATAGAGCAACGGATTTCTAATCCGTCGGTCGGGGGTTCGAATCCCTCCAGGCGTATTTTTCATTTCTTCCGGTCAATATTTTGATCGCCCGCGCACCGCTCGAATCGAGGGACTTCCAAAACGTTGAATTCCCAGAGATGGACTTCTGCTCTCTGGAGTTCCTCCGGTTAACCGGTCCTGAGAGTCACGTATAAACCAGACGCGAAAGTATCTGGCAACGACGCACGGTTCTGAGTGCAACATCTGGAACGATCAGTTTGTTCGCACCAACAACAACACCGAAACCCGTGTGGAGTTCGACGTTTCGTCGCCGGGCACACAATTAATGCACGGCTGCTGATAACTTTGGCACTTGAGGGTGGGCGCGCTACAAACGCAGTCTGAAATCCTTGGAAATTCTGCGGGAAAAGAAGTTAAGAATCGCTGAAGACTGTTTGTTGCTGCAAATGGTGGAAATGCTGGCACGCTAATTGCCAATTCTACAAACTTCGAGATTCTCGGCAGCACGGTGGCTGGTTGCTCGCCCCGTTGATGTGTCATCGCAGGGTTGTGATTCTTCGGCCGTGGCCAGTGGGATCGTCGAGTTCGCGTTGCTGAGTACGCTGCGCTTTGTGGCGTGAGCCGTAAAACATTTCCACACCTTTGCACCTTGGACCGGATTTCCGTACCCCGCCTTTAAGAGGAACAATATGAAGTTGAAACGTGTTAAGAAGTGGGCCAGTATCCTTGTGGTCGCAATGACTGCGTCAGTCTCAGGGTACTATGCGTCGTTGTACGCTCAAGATGCGGACCCGAAGCCAGACGCTGCTGCGGTCGCTCCAGCCGAACCAGCACCAGTTGCAGAAGGTGCACCTCCGGCCGCCCCAGCACTTCCCGCATATTTTACGGGGACAAACGATCCCAAGGCCCCTTCCTGGCCGGATCCCACCGGCGGTAAAGCTGGTACTTGGGTGACGCCGTCAGACGGACCGATCGGCGATGGCAACCCTGCGGCGATGACAGTCGACAAACTGTACGACCGAATCGTTCATAACATGTATTCGATCAATATGGTCTGGGTAATGGTCGCTGGTTTCCTCGTCATG
>JBAXBD010000205.1:0-9137 GCA_037142165.1 Schlesneria sp.
AGCAAAGTATAACAGAGCAGTCAAGCATCGGGCTTTTTCAACAGGCTGTTAGGGGCCTACGTAGGAATAGGCACCAATATCCATTTTGGAGGGATTACGTGTCCGCCCGAGAATATCAATCGTTGGTGCGTATTGTGAGTTGCCGGTACCGATCGCAGGGCTCCCCGTCTTTAAGTTGAAGTCAAATGAAGCTGTAGAAGGAACAAATTTGACAAATATTGTGGCGGGATCGGTCACAAGAGTCTCGCTCGCAACGCCACTCCACACGCTGCCTGGGAGGAATGCGATATTGTGATCGTCAGTTACGCCCGCCTTTGTCAAATAGAAATTGGGGGAAAGGTTATTCCTGACAATGACGTTCGACGGATTTATCGAGCCTTGTGGAAATACACCGACCCACGATTCGTATTGAGTTGCTGAATTATAAAGAGTGTTATTGGCGAGCACCGAGTTCGATAATCCGTAGAAAGCCAGTCCGTGGTAGGCCGAGTCAACGATGACATTATTCGTCGCCGTGAGATTCGTCGTCGTGCCATCAAAGATCGAAATCCCTTGGATGATGTCACCGTCAATGCCGGATGAAACAGGTGGTATGATGTATGGATATTCATTCGTCGAAAATAAGACCGTATTTCTATCAATAAGAATGTTATGCAAGGGGTCTGAACCCGCTGGCCAGCCTTGTATGAAGTCGTTATGGTTTCCGTCGTTCAAATGGCCATAATGATTAATTATGGAATTCCTGGTGATCATGGTATTGGTAGAGGTGAAATCGATCCCATCGTCTGCGAAACAATCGATTAAATTGCCGTTCATAATAATGTTATCTCCTTCAGTACAAATACCAAATCTCACGAAATAAAACGTGTTATAGCTAATTGTGATAGCGTTGCCGCTGCAATAGACGCCACGGTAGGCAACGGACGTCAACCAATCCTGCGGCGTCCAACCCCTTACACTGGAAGCGGACGAAAGTTTATTGCGGGTAAATATGATATTGCTGCATCCAGTGAGAAAGGCCAAATGAAAACGTTGTGGAATCGTCGGCGGAGTAGTTAAAGAAAGTCCGCTGAAAACCCAGTTCGACCCATTTGTTACTGTCAACTGGTTCAAAACGGGGGTGTTTTGTGGCGCGGCCTGAATCGTGATGAAGTCCGTGTTTTGGACATTCGGTCCGGAAAGAGTTACTGAACCGTGATTGCCCGACATCAGGTATATCAAGTCGCCCGCATGGACCGCCCCGGTTGTTTTGTTGGCTCCGTTAATCAGGTTTGCAGCCACAACGGCCTGGAGCGTGCTCCAAGGTCTCGCCAGTGATCCATCCCCGTTCATACTCCCATTTACGGGGTCGATATAGAAAACGTTAACAGGCGCCTTGGGTGTTGGTGACCCCGTTACCGTGGGCTGGAAGCCCAACGTTTGGGCTTGCGCCTGTGCCCCGATTAGAATGAAACCGATGGCGATCATATTGACGACTGAGCATCGAGATAATAACTTCATTTAAGGCCTTTCAGTTGAAAACAATGGGTTGAAAGAAGCAACGCGAAGAGAAACAAAAATTGCTAAAAAACCTTTGCAGATGCAGGGGTTGATTTTGTCTTTAAAGCACAGTCCAAGGCAAACGAACCGCTTCGACAACAGGTCTTCCATTCCCGGCTGTACAGCGCTGCCTCGAAAATGATATTCCGCTATGGATGTCGCTAGGATTTAAAGAAACTGGCAGAATAAAAGACGAACAGTCTGGCAACTGATCCTGCGCCGCAGATAACAAAGTGGCGGCAGGCAGGGTGAGTGTGTCAATCGCGCCCATGGAGAGAATGCACTCTACCTTCCTTTTCGAAAACGAAAATGCCTCCTGGTGAGATGTGTTGAAAAACGAGGATGAAACTGCGAATCACCCAAAGACCGAACGGTCCAACTTAATCGCACAACAAACTAATGCCAATCAACAGTCGTTCTTAAGCAGCGTTTTGTGTCATAATGCCATCTTTCGCTCGAAAAAAGCGCGTTGTGGGACTTTCGATAATCGTGAGATTCGCCATGGCGACGGCGTAAAGGCTCGCTGCGCCGTCAGTGCTCATTCTGCACGCAATCAAACCGAGCTGGTCTGCTTTTAAATCGCACTATTTAATGACCAGATGGCGTCGACACTAATTGTCAAAAATATCGTTTTAAAGTGGAAATTGCGTTTTTTAGAATCGGGCGATGCTGGAAAAAACGTTACTGGTGTTGACGAATATGGTACGCATCAAAAGCGATAAAGTCAAACATAAAATTCCTCGACTCGTTCTGTTTTCCTCTGACTAGACCAATAGAGCGCGGTGCGATCGCGAGTGTGTTTATGTGATCCAATTTAGTTTGCTAATGTATGCCGCTAATATGGGTGGAATTTGTGGATGCGCTTATTTGGTCTGGTTGGTGCATGACGGGGCAGTTGTGAAAAGGTCCTTCATGCGTCATGACCAGATCAAACAAAATGGGGGGAAATGCAAATCGGTTTGGACGGTTTGACACAAAACGGCGAAGAGAAATCGTAGATTGTCAGCCCCCTTTCTCCGGAGGCAATCGTTGATAACGTTATCCGTGATCAAGTCACCAGATGCTCTGGCGGCAGGGTAGCCGTCGATCAGTATGTTCGTCTGGTGTACGTCTCCTGCAGCTCGCCTGAGATTATTGTCCCGAGAATCATGTATCGAGAAATTGACCGAACCCCAAGTGAGCGCTCAGTTTGGGTTCTTTCCTGAATTCTTCATGAATTCCCCGAAACATTTTCGTCATTTCAGGGTTTAGCTTACTATCGGCAAAACTTTTCTCGTGAAACTTCGGGAACGGTGTGGTAGAAATGCCGAAATAACCTAAGGGTCATCCGAAGAGATGATCTTTTTTGTCGCGAAACAGGAACATTGTCATGCTCAGGCCAGGCATCCAAGTTGCGTTCGTATTCGTACAAATAGCATTGTTTGCTGTTTTTTCTGTTGCCGATGAAAAACAAGGTGCGTCGTCGGCGAAAAGCGTTTCAGCCAAAGATGTTGCGTATGAAGTCGATCGCCAGATCTTGGCCGAGCTACAAAAAGCCGGAGTCACAGTTGCCGAGCGTTGCAGTGATGAAGACTTTTTGCGGCGGGTTTCTCTCGATATTAGCGGTCAATTGCCTTCGCCGAGCGACGTGATCGCGTTTCGCCAGAACAACGATCCGGACAAACGGGCTGCTTTGATTGAGAAATTGGTCGATTCTTCGGAATTCGGTTTGAATTGGGCTCGATACTGGCGCGACGTCATTTATTTCCGAGCGACTGAACAGCGATCGCGATTCAATCAGGAAGAATTCACAGCGTGGATGGCCGAGCAGTGGAACAAAGGGGCCGGGTGGAATTCGACCGTTACTGCCATGCTGACCGCTTCCGGGAATGTTGAAGAGCATCCTGAGACAGCATTGATTTTTGCGCAAGGTGCTATTGCAGAAGAAGTTGCTTCTGAGGCTTGTCGGGTGTTTCTGGGAATCCAGCTTCAATGCGCGAACTGTCACGATCATCCCTCCGATGTCTGGAAGCGTGAGCAATTTCATCAGTTGGCCGCCTACTTCCCTCGGATGGCCGAGCGGCGGACGATGAAAGGGACGCCGGAATACGAAATCGTTTCTGTGAACACGGAGACGAAGCAAGGGGACTTCATGCGTGAGCAACCTGAGATGTTCATTCGTGCTTTTGACCGCGACAACGATTTGAAGCTCTCGAAAAAGGAGCTTGAGGCCGGTCCAAAACGAACCGGAAGGCGTATCGCTGCCAGGATGAAAAACGCAAAGAACGAAGAGATGCAGAATGAAGAAATGCAGAAAGAAGGGATGAACGATGAAAAGATGGGAGCCGGAAGGCTTCCTGCCAAAGCGATCGACAGGCTTTTTGCCTTTGGTGATGCAAACAAAGACGATCTGCTGACGGTCGAAGAACTCAAGGCGGCGCAGCCACCGGTCAACCGTCGTCGCGGATCAACAGAACACCACATGATCGATCTCAAGAATCCCACTTCCCTCGGAACCGTCGTTGACCCTAAGTTTTTTGTGGGCGGGGAAGCTTTGCCACATGGATTAAGCGACGAAGATCGGCGAGTTGCCGTCGCGAAATCATTTACATCTCCGGAAAATCCGTGGTTCGCTCGCGCGATCGTCAATCGAGTCTGGGCCGAAATGCTTGGAGAAGGCTTTTACATGCCTGTCGACGACATGGGTCCGACGCGCGAGGCACGTTATCCGGCGGTGCTCGAGTTGCTTTGCCAGAATTTCGTTGCCAACGGACTGAACCCAAAGTGGCTGGTTCGGACGATTGCCAGCACCGAAACTTACCAGCGGAAAATTCAATCACGGCCCGCCTCGGAAGACGAACTCCCGTTTGCATCCGCAACGCCAGTCCCACTTCGCTCCGATGTGGTCTTCAACTCGCTGGCTCAGGTCTTTGGCGTGACCGACGGGGAAATGAACGGTCGGACGATCAAGGGAGTGGATAAAAAAGAGATGAAAGATAAACCCCGAGCGTTTTTGCAAAGCCCGCGATTTTTGTTTGACACTCTGTTCGGAATTGATCCGTCTATTCCGAAGGACGACGTGACAGGGACCATTCCGCAATCACTGATGATGATGAACTCGCGAGTTTTTCGGGCGCGAATGTCGGCAAAGGGAAACACAGAACTTGCCAGAATTTTGGGTGAACACAAAGACAACCGCGATGCGCTGCGAGAAATTTATTTGCTTGTCTTAGCACGTGAGCCGTCTTTGGAAGAAATGAAAATCTGTGCGGACTACATTTCGGACGTGAAGGATCGACCAGAAGCGTTTGAAGACATGATGTGGAGTCTGCTGAACTCAAGTGAGTTTATTTCCCGACGGTAAAACTTGAGATCGAATCAAAACAAACACTCTCTCATTGGAGATTCGTCATGACTGAATTCAGCTGGCACGAAAACGTTTCGCTCAATCGACAGTCGGTTTCACGAAGACGGTTCTTGTATGGAGCTTCGGCGGTCGCGGCTGCCGGGGCTATGAATTTTCGTGACGTGATGTCGGTCCAGGCCAATGAGCTTCGAAAGCAGGGGCGAGCCATGATCCTGCTATTTATGCAGGGTGGGCCTTCGCAATTTGAAACATTCGACCCAAAGCCGGGCACGGAAAATGGCGGCCCCACAACAGTGATCAGCACCGCTGCGTCGGGTATCCAGATAGCCGAGGGATGGGAAAAAACAGCTCAACAGATGAACGAGATCGCGATCATTCGTTCCATGACCACCAAAGAAGGGGAGCATCAGCGTGCCGCCTATCAAATGCACACCGGCTATATCCCCTCGGGTTCGGTGAAGCATCCGTCGTTGGGTTCGTGCATCGCCAAAGAACTGGCTGTCACAGAACGCGATTTGCCCTCTGTGGTCACGATCGGTGATCGAGGTAACCTTGGTTCCGGCGCGGGTTTTCTTGGCGTCGACTACGAACCATTTCAAGTTTCCGGTCGTAGTGTCGGTGTTGTGCCAGACAATGTCGGGCCGATCGTCGGCGAAAACCGTTTTGTCCGGCGACAAGGTCTGCTCGACAAACTCGAAGGCGAATTTGCCGCACGAGGGGGTGAGACCGTCGTAAACAACCATCGCCGAATTTACGACAAGTCCGCAAAGCTTGTCCTGTCGCCGATGACAAAGACGTTTGACCTGAGTCATGAAACAGCGGAAACGAAAGAGCGTTACGGCAATTCGGATTTTGGCAAAGGCTGCCTGCTGGCACGGCGATTAATCGAAGCGGGAGTTACGTTTGTGGAAGTCCGGCTGGGTAGTTGGGACACGCATAAGGATGTGTTCGATGGCGTCAAAGGACTCGCCAGCAAATGTGATCCAGCTTTATCGGCGTTGATTGCAGACCTCAAAGATCGAGGTCTGTTGGACACGACTTTGATTATGTGGACGGGCGAGTTTGGACGGACACCAAAAATCAATCCGAACACCGGTCGCGATCACTGGCCTCGCAATTTTAATGCACTTCTGGCGGGTGGCGGAATTCAAGGGGGCCAGGTGATCGGCGAAACGGCGAAGGACGGTATGGGGATCGTCAATGATCCTGTCAATATTCCAGATCTGTTCAGCACCATCTGTAAGTCGCTTGAGGTAAATCCCGCCAAGGAGAACATGAGTCCTATCGGCAGGCCGCTGAAGATTGTCGATGGCGGAAAACCTGTGGCCAAACTGTTTAGTTAGCGAAAAACATTAACTTGTCATTTGGAACTCGGTTGGCGATTTTCAATCGTAAGTAGTTTTTCGCAACTTCGGAAAAAAAGCGGAAAATTCCGAAACCTTGATTTCATCTGGGTGTTTAATCTCGGGCTGAACTCACTTCTTACGGTTCAGTCAGGCGCTCCGTCGTTTTGCTGCTGCAAATTCGCAGAGCCATTGTCCGATGGTTGGATTTCAACTGACTCGGCAGGGTTGTTATTCGTTCGAATACACTCCCTGAAACGGCGATCGCAGGCTGATCGTTTCCTCACGCTCAATCCGAATTCATTATTGTGGAGTAGGACGATGATAACGTCTCGCGCCCTTGAACGGCCAATGAACAGAGCAGGGTTCACACTTATTGAATTATTGGTCGTGATTTCGATTGTCGCGGCGTTGTGTTCTTTGATTGCTCCGGCCATTCAATCAGCCCGGCGGAGTGCACGTCGAATTGAGTGTCTGAATAACATGCGTAATGTGGGAGTTGCGATTCTCAACGCATCGTCAACGACTGGCGGCGAGCTTCCAGCTTTGACGAGCACAATAAACGTTTCAAATGATGCTGGGATCGGAAGCTTTGAGATTGGTTGGCCGATGGCCATTCTTCCTGCATTGGATAGTGCGGCACTGTTGAAAAACATCCTTAAGAATGCGTTGATTGCTTCGGGCCTGGCATCCATCGCAGACGGAGATAATGTCTGGTTGCCGGCATTGACGTGTCCAGATGACATCGACTCATATCGACGCCCAGGTGGCCTCAGTTATGTTGTTAACTCCGGTTTTATTTCGGCTGAAGTGTGGGGACGGCAGGAAACCGCGACTTTCTTTCACCAGCCGTACCTCATCAATTGGAAACACGCAACGATTCCTCCAGCTCAGTTTACGCGGTCAACCGATGGAACGTCGCTGACAGGAGATCCCTCTCCTCTCGATATGAGAATTGCCCTTTCATCGGGCGTTTTCTGGCGAATTGTCGGGAGCGATGGATACCGCCCTTCGGTCGATTACGTCACGACAGGGGATGGAACGACGACAACAATCATGGTGACAGAGAATTTGAATGCAGGGTCTTGGTCAAGTACGACAGTCAGTGAAATTGGTTTTGGAATACGGATTCCACTCGACGCAACCAGCTACTTTCCTGCGTCGGGAACTGTCGCACCCAATTGTGGCGAATTCCCCAAGCCGCTTTCGCTGAATACGGATTTTCCCTGTTCACAGTTTCAGTCGATGAGCCTGGAAAGCGTTATCAATTATCCGGTGACAGCGTCATCGTTGACGGTGACTTCGTCGAGTTCAGCTTCAGGTCGCTGTGGCGGTTCTTCGTCGACGACTGCGACCACGATTTCTAGTGTGCCTCGTCCCAGTTCGCAGCATTCAGGTGGCGTCAATGTGATCATGATGGATGGTTCTGGCCGTTTCTTAAATGAAAAGGTCGATATCAACGTCCATGCTCGGCTGGTGACTTCCAATGGAGTCGTCTATGGGGAGTTGGCTTTGAATCAAGCGGCCTACTGACAAAAGTAGGCTATTGTACTGTAACGTCTTAACAACGGCTAATATGGTAAACATTATCGAGGCGATTCGAGCAACAGGTAAAGCACGTTGTCCGTAAATGCCGGGTCTTTGGTCAGACCCAAATGGTCAGTGAACAGAAACGTCACGCTGTTCCATTTGATCGGGCTTTGAAGTCGCGGAGCCCAGTTTGACCGATCGGCAAGGCGCTCGTCCATCAGAGCACTGTGCCGTGTGACCAGTCCGTCGCCAGCGACTCGTGCGGTCGGAATGAGCGTGCCGCGACTATCAATCATATATTGAAACAATGTTGGGTGAGCATCGCTGGCAATAAGATGAATTGATGTTCCTTCTGGCGGATTGACTTTGGTGTCGATCGCCGCATGAAACTGTTCAGCCCGACGCAAACATTTCGACAGGTGTTCATAGGCGATTTCCAGCCGACGCTGAGGGTCTGGTTCGTCCGGCAGTAGTAATCGAAGAGGTTCTGCTTGAGTGGGGTTAAAGAATCCCCAGCGTGCCTCTGCCCAGACTTTGGGGTCATAAAGATCAATAGCGACTCGCTTCGGGCCAGCAACCACCGGGCGATGCCGCGTTCTGGGAAGCAACTGATAAACGGACGGCATTGTTCCCAGTAGTGCGGGTTCATACTTCGAAAAGAACCTTGAGAACTGCACCCCCTTCGTCAGATATTCGACCGCCTGCAATGATCCCGCGTTGGGGGGGGCGACCATCACCAGTCGATCGACGTATTTCGCACCCGCCCATGTCACTTCAGGCGGTGAATCATCTTCCGGAAGGGGTGCGTTACCATATTGCAGGTAGTATCGCGCCATGACGCCCCCCATCGAGTGAGCGACGATGTCGAAACGAACCGGTTGAGCGTCGTCACCGTACCGTTTGCGACGTTCCGCCTCTACATAGGCCTTCTTTTCGAGAATGAATTCGTGCAGCAGAGCAGCGGTTTCGACATTATCGCGTCGCCAGTCATAGGCGAATTGAAAGCAGTTTGCGGGCTGTGTTCCCGGGTCGACGCTTGCGGAAGTCGACGCCGCATCACGATATCCGCCGATACCCAGCGCCGTGACAATGTCCCGGTAAGCTGCGATTTGAAACAGCACGCCGAAAACGCGGACATTTAAATTGTCGAGCGGGCCATCGACTTTGTTCGTATCAGTTAATTCATCCAGGGGCTGACCTTCTGCAATCGGCAAGGCGAGCAGCCTTGCCCCTTCGGGTGTCGACGGGTCGATTCCATTTCCACCGAATTCGCCCCAAACGACACGCCTTTCAGTATCGTCAACAAGTCTCGAACCGAGAATTCCCGGAATAACAATGATTGGATTCCGCTGCACTTCATCGGATTGCGATGTTCGGCT
>JBAXBD010000206.1:0-9110 GCA_037142165.1 Schlesneria sp.
CGTATCCACCACGCAGGCGGTCCCGGTTCTCCATTCTGAAACAAACTCCGTCATCCGTTCGCAGATGTCCCAAGGAAAGTCCACGACTTCATTCTGTCGGAATGTCAGTCAAAACGATCCTCATTTTCAGAAATCCAAGGCATCCAGATTATCCATGAGGTCGTCAAGATCGTCACGAGGTTTTGACGCCGCATCGGACTGACGTTTGGGGACTCCGACAGTCGCTCCCACTGCGTCGCGACCGTCGGCGACCAGTTCGACATCTCGTTCCAGTACGGCCATCTCCAGTGCGGAAGGTGCACCAAACAACTTCGACAAGTCGATTTTAAAATCTTCGACAGGCCCACCTTCGGCCCCTGCAATTCCAGGGGTCTTGTGTTCCGGGAATACAATCGCGTTTGCCGGACAGACACGACTGCATGCCGGGCATCCCTTTTTGCAATTGTCTTCCTGCTCAACAAGAATTCGGTCGAGTAAATCAACACCGTAAACGCCAAACAGACAGAAATCGATACATTCCATGCAATTCGTACAACGGCTGTAGTCGATTACCGGATACCAGCGTCGCCGAATGCCGTCACCCGGAATCACCACCGGGGCTGAAGCGAGCTTTTCAACTGAAGAAGACTGGTCAACATGTGTTGCTCCATTCGTATGAGGCACTCCATTTAAATGGGGAACCCCATTCAAGTTGGACGCTCCATTGGTCGTCATTTTGCCATTTGCCGTTGACGACGATTGGAAGCCGATCCCTGATATTTGAACGAGCGGGACTGTCATGACATTGGCGATGCGCTCGATTTCTTTGACGTAAGTCTGCGGATCGGGGTCATCGCGCAGATCGATCGCAAAGATCAAACGATTCGGAACGTCAAGTGCGCCGATTCCTTGGGATGCGGATTCGTCAGGTTCTTCGGAGGCAGTTTGGTGCTCGTCGTCTTCATCCTCGTTCGCGTCTTCGATCTTGTTTAATTGCGATTCCCCAACCTTGCCCTTAACACCGTTGCGGTCGAGGACCCAGCGAATCGCGCGGGGATACAGCCAGCCCAAAACAACGAGATCCCCTTTTAAAGATTTCAGCCATAACATTCCCGTATGATCTGAAGTCAAATCATAAAGGTGCGGAACGACAGAAACTTCGGCGGTTCCCGAAAGGATCAGCTGTGTGGCGATCTCTTCTTCGAGATGTCGCTTGACGGGGTTCTTACCCGGAGCCTGCGAGATGATGACGTTGATTTTTCTTCCGGCCACGCGAAGCCCCTTTCTAAGAAATCATTCGTTAAACTGATTTTTCAGCATTTGTTGCGTCTTTTCCCAACCCGCGTCCAATACCTTGATGTATTCCTCAGGTTGAAGAAGTGACGACGACGTCGCAAATTCATATAACCATCCCCGCTCGTGAGGATCGGCGTTGATCAATGAGGGGTCATTCAGCAAAGCTTCGTTGAATCGAATCACACGCCCCTCCGCCGGCGCGTACAATGTCGACGTCGCTTTGGAGCTTTCGATCTCACCAATCGCCTGCTTGTGACGAACGTTCGAATTAGCGTCAATCTGCCAGTCCAGGAAGTAAACGTCCTGCAACAATCGCACGGCGTAGGATGTGAAACCGACTCGCAATAAATCTCCGTTCAACTGAGCCCACAAATGTGACTCGAAATAAAGGCGGTCAGTCGGTATCCGGGCTTCAAACTTGCCCATCATAAATACAAGCGGATCAGGCATAACCACGCACCGGGAGCGAGAACAAAGAGGGAAAAATCAAGGCGAGATCATTCGGCAGGTGGGGGGGCGTCTGCGTCGGTAAGGATAACCGAATTGGGGTTCGTATGAAAGTTCGCGGGCATTGATGGGATGGGTGGTGGTGGAAACGAATTCAGGATCGCCTCCAACTCAACCACGCAGCCATCCATGGAAATGACGGCTTGTCGGAAATTCGTGTGATCGGATGCCTGTGGGGCATCAACCCTAAATTGGACTGCAGCCGCTTTCAATTTGCCGATTTTTTTTCGCAACATCGCCAGGTACGCCGTTGGCTCAGCGACCTTCGGTTCTAAAGCGCGGGACGTATCGAATACCGTTCGAACGATCTGCATCAGTTCAGGAAAGTCGTCAATAACTTCACTATGCTTGACGAAAGTTCTCACCATCCATGCGTGCGCAAAAATGATTTGGCATCGAGTCACGGCTTCGGCTGGCGTCAATTTTGGCGTTTGCTCATCGATCGACATGTTGACCTTGATCTTTTTACGGAATGCAAGAATTCTCAATTGATTGTTAAGCTTTGTCTGCCAATTTGCCACTCGCTTGTCATTGCAACTGGGTCTGATCAGCTCCACAATTCTCGATTGTTGAACGGTTGGACTGGATTTCCTCAGACCATGTTCGAACTCTTTCAATGGCCGCCGCCACCTCGTCGCTCGCTTCGTCGCCATGAATGAGTACGGGATGATGCAGCGTCAACATCTCCTCGTCTGCTCGACTCGCCTGAGTCAATTCACCTGCCGTCCGGAATCGACGCGATGCATGTATGAGATGAAGTCCACGAAACCCAACATCGAATGCGATCCCTTCCGCGCGCAATGACTTCACGAACAATGATCGCGACATTCCTTGAAAGTCCTCCGCACGAAACCGAAAACCGACCTTGTAGTACGCTGGTACAAGGTTTTCGTCTGGCAGTTGTAAAGCAGCGAGTCCCGTACTCTCGGCAAGTCGCGAACAGAGTCGTTGCACAGCCTGACGTCGGCATTGGTTCAAAAAATCGAGTTGATCGATCTGCGGGCGAATGATTGCTGCCTGGGCTTCGGAAAGAGGGTACGCATCATTGCCTCGAAGGACATATCGCTTGATCCGCTCGGCGATGTCGGCTCTTGGAGTGAAAACAGCGCCTCCCCGACCTGCTGTCAAAAGCTTGCTTCCCCCAAAACTGTGGACGCTCACATCACCCCAATTTCCTGCGAGTCGGCCATAAAGCCTCCCGCCTGGACATTGACAGATGTCCTCAATCACGAGAATACCGTGCGCTTCCGCGATCTGCCGCACTTTTGGCATATCTACGAAACCACCGTGCAAATGGGAAATCAGAATCGCTTTGGTCCGAGTGGTGATTGCCATTGCCAGTCGCGAGCAATCGAGTTGCCAGGTCGTAGGGTCGAGATCGACCAGAACCGGCACTGCACGCAGACAAAGGATATTCTGAAAGTTCGCTTTAAAGTCGTATCCAGCGAGAATGACTTCGTCGTCGGGTGAGACTCCCGAACCTCTCAGTGCCAGTTCAACCGCAGCAGTTCCGCTACTGCAAGGGAGGACATGTTCAACATTCTGGTATTCTGCCATTCGTCGGCAGAGTTCCGGAACATGCGGACCGTGGTACCGGCCCCAGTCGCCAGATTCAACCAGCTTTTGGATTGCTGCATCGACATGAGGATCAGTTCTCGGCCAGCTCTGTGGTCCTTTCGGGCGGATCGGAAGACCTCCCAGAATCGCTGGGCGTTCTGCATTCTGGAAGATCATATTGCCGCTATCTCAACCTGTTTGATGTTGTTACTTGATGCCGCTGAAGTGGCTCTGTCTACTATGTTGCGAACCAAATGCGTGTGTCAATTGACCCTGTACCTAAAAGGCAACTTATGTCTCATACGATCCGATTCATCATGGTGGGCGGTTTTCTCGGTGCCGGCAAAACAACGACCTTAGCGCGCCTTGCCCGGCATTATATGTCGAAAGGCTTATCGGTCGGGATCGTCACCAACGACCAGGCAGCGGATCTGGTTGACACGAAATCGCTTCGATCGCAAGGGTTCGATGTGGGGGAAGTGGCTGGTGCCTGTTTCTGCTGCCGCTTTACCGACCTGATCTCAACCATTGACAAAATTGGGCAGGATAAAGTTCCAGACCTGATCCTGGCTGAACCTGTCGGAAGTTGCACCGATCTGGTTGCAACCGTGATTCAGCCCCTGAAGCAACTGTATCAATCCAGATTTCAGATCGCACCGTATGGAGTCATTCTCAAGCCGAGTCAGGGGCGAAAAATTCTGAAGAATGAGCCTGGTACCGGGTTTTCACCGAAAGCGGCCTATATTCTGCAAAAACAACTCGAAGAGGCGGACTTGATTCTGATCAATCGAATCGACGAGTTGAAACCAGAAGAATTGACGGAACTGCATTCGTTGTTGGATCAGCAATATCCCAATACGCCGAGACTGGCCCTCTCAGCAAAAACAGGCAAAGGCTTCGACGCTTATTTCGAGTTCCTCGATCAGGTTGGTGAGTTCGGTCGTCGAGTTCTGGATATCGACTACGATACTTACGCCGAGGGCGAGGCTGAACTCGGCTGGCTCAATAGTAGTGTTCAAATTTCGTCAACGGCCGAATTTTCATTGGACGAATTACTGCTCGACACGATTCGCGGACTAAAGCAACGATTGGTCGATCAAGGTTTGGAAGTCGCTCATCTCAAACTGATTGGCCTGAGCGACGCCGCATTTGGTGTCGCGAACCTTGTCAGTCGCGACCTTCCTCCCGAACTTTCGTTGCCCTCACACATCCACACTAAGAACGTCGATCTTGTCGTCAATGCCCGCGTTGCGTGCGATCCTGCCCTGTTAGGAGCATTGGTCGAACAGACCATTCGAGAGATCTGCTCGGCCCGGACGGCATCTCCTGAATTCGGAGAAGCCCAAATGTTTCGGCCTGGTCGTCCTCAACCGACACATCGGATCTCGGCTGCGGGAGTCGTATAATTCGTAGTTGCAAGCGACGACGTCGATAACAAATCGTGTTGTTTACGGGGGGCGCCAGCCTTGATCCGTCCTGTCTGATGCTTTGGCATTCAATTTGATGTAGATTGTCTCGTGCGAAGGTGCGAACTTTTGCTGATGGAACAGAAGGTCGAATCGGCGGATTCAAGCCGCTTGAGGAATATTTGCGATGTATCTACGAATGGCTCGACGCCTCATGGTCGAAACAGACAAGCGATTGCTTTGGAAGCTTGCTTACAACTTCGGCTTCCAGGGTATGATGTCGGTTCAACGATTCAAGCGGCGGATGAAACGTGGCGAATTCTTCCCACCCTTTATCTATATTTCGGTCATCAACAGTTGCAATCTGCGGTGTCAGGGCTGTTGGGTCGACGTTTCAGCAAAGCAACAGACAATTGACATCGAATCGATGAATCGACTGCTGAATGAATCGAAAGAGGTTGGAAACCGCTTTTTTGGAATTGTCGGGGGCGAGCCGTTCATGCACCCGCAACTCCTCGAAATCCTGGCGGCACACCCGGATTGTTATTTTCAGGTCTTCACGAACGGTCATTTTATTACCGACGAAGTCGCGAAAGAGTTGCGCCGCCTGGGGAATGTGACGCCGTTGATCAGCGTGGAAGGGACCGAGATCATCAGCGACGAACGTCGCGGTCGGCCCGATGTTCTCTCGAAAACGATGGAAGGCCTGCAGAATTGCCTTAAGAACAAGGTGATTACCGGTGTTTGCACCAGTGTGTGTCAGACAAATATCGACGACCTCGTGAATGAAGCCTGGCTCGACCGACTGATCGAAATGGGAGTCATGTATTCGTGGTTCCATGTCTATCGACCAATGGGCCCCAATCCGCAGCCGGAACTTTCACTCACGCGTGAACAACAATTGCGAATCCGCCGGTTTGTTGTTGATATGCGAGTCCGAAAACCAATCGGCATCATCGATGCCTACTACGACGGCGAAGGTCAGGCAATCTGCCCTGCGGCATCGGGACTGACTCACCATATTAATCCGTGGGGCGGAATTGAACCCTGCCCAATCATTCAGTTCGCCAAAGAGTCCATCCATGACAAAAGGCACATTCGTGATGTGATAGGGAAGTCGGAATTCCTGCATGACTTCAGGCAACTCGCCGCATCGTCTACTCGTGGATGTATTGTGCTTGAGCGTCCGGACCTGCTTCATCAACTTGTGGTCAGTCACGAAGCCGGTGATCAGACCGCTCGAAAGACAGCACTCGCGGAATTGACCAAAATGGAATCCCGACCTTCTCAATATGGTCCCGGACAAGAGATTCCTGAACGGAGTTGGGCATATCGATTTGCCAAGCGATTCTGGTTCAACGATTTTGGAGCCTACAAAGCACTCGACGCGGCTTCCGTTCAAAAGCCAGTACACGCGTGATCGCTGATGTGATACTTGTTAATGAGCAGAAACTCCCAAAAAGGCCAATTAAAACAGGGTGCGTCTTCTCGTGAATGACGTTCAGTGTTACCACGTCGAATGGTTGGTCGGCTCCGATCAATGGCAATCGGATGTTACGGTTCAGTTACATGACGGACTCGTCATAAGTATCGAACCTGGCCGAACTGCGGATGCGATTGAACTCGGGCCCGTGGCGATGGTCGAAGGGCTCGTTAACGTACATACCCATCTTGAGTTCAGTGGCCTTAAAGAACAAATTTCGACGACAGGCCGGTTCACTGACTGGATTCGAAATGTGGTCATGTACCGCCGTGAAAATCTCGGATTGACCAGTACTGCAATCGGAACTGGGATTGAGGAATCATGGCAATCGGGAACGACAATTGTCGGCGAGATTGCCACTGCTGGGTGGTCGCCAGCCGATTATGAGAAAATGGGCTTTAAGGGAACCGTTTTTCAAGAAGTGCTGGGCCTGTCTCCCGAACGAATTCAGCAACAATCCAAACTCGCCGGATCACATCTCATAGGTAAGAGCCTTTACAGCCGAGGAATCAGTCCCCACGCTCCTTATAGCACGCATCTGGATCTTGTGACGCAGTCAGTCGAGATCTCACTACAGACAAACTGCCCCCTGGCCATGCATCTTGCTGAAACGAAAGCCGAGCTTGAGCTGCTTGCCACAGGAGCCGGCGAATTTCGCGAGATGTTAATCGACTTTGGAGTCTGGCGCGAGGACGTGTTTCAAACCCCGCGACACGCAATGGATTATCTGAAAGTGCTGGCCAAAGCACCTCGTTCGCTGATTATCCACGGCAACTATCTCAACGAAACCGAGCTGAAATTTATCGCGTCACAACCGCAGATGACTTTGGTTTACTGCCCGAGAACTCATGCCGCATTCGGGCATTCTGAACATCCGTGGCGACGCCTGATCGAACTTGGAGGTCGTGTTGCAATCGGGACCGATAGCCGCGCTTCAAATCCAGATCTCAGTCTATTTGCAGAGCTCCAGTTTCTTGCCGCTCGCTACCCTGATGTGTCGCATCTCGACCTGTTGCGAATCGGTTCCCGCAATGGACGACTCGCCATGGGTTTCGAACCGCATTCCAACAGCAAGACTCTGGCAGATCTCACGCTGATCCGATTGGCCGATGCATCACGGCGAAGTTCGCATCCCGAATTGTTTGGCCCATCAAATCGAGTTTGCGGAACAATGGTCAACGGACGTTGGGTCTGGGTCGCGCCTGACCTGGCTAGCCAAATGCTAAAACCCTGATTGCGACAAGGCTTCGATCAGCCGATCAATCTCATCGCGTGTATTGTACAGATGACATGACACGCGAATAAAAGATTGACCACAGCATTCTGAGATCGGAATTTCAATCTGGAATCTTTCCCAAAGCTGCTGCTGAAGCGGATGCATGGCATTCGGCTTCGTTTTTTTGGTATCGCTCGCGGGTAACGGAACGGCGATCATCGACCCGTACCAGTCTTGTGAATCGGGAACCCACGCATTCGTTTGAAGCAGGAGTTCAAGTTTCTGACGAGCATATTGAGCGAGCTGGTGCGTCCAATTTCGAAAGTCATCCAATCCCACTTCTTCGAGAAACTTGATCGCTTCAGGAACAGCAAGAAACGGAGCGGGGTCGCGTGTCCCCAGCCAGTTGATATGGTCCTGCCAACGCTCGTCCCGACCAGCAAGGCTTCGTCCCCAACTTGTCATGTGTGGCTTCAGCTGCTGCTGATACTTGCGTTTGACGTACAAAAAGCCGGACCCGAATGGAGCGCTCAGCCATTTATGCAGGCTTGCGCAATAGTAGTCGCAGTCAATTACTTTCAGGTTGACGTCTCGCATCGCAATGGCATGCGGACCATCAATACACACAGGAATACCGCGATGACGAGCTTCACGACAAATCTCGGCGACCGGAAAGATGATCGCCGACGGTGATGTAATATGGCTGACAATGATGATCTTCGTCTTTTCGGTAACGGCACTGAAAATCGACTCAACAACGGTCTTCGTCAGATCGGCTTGGCCAGTGGCACCAGTCGAGATTTCTGTATCGGAAAAATTGCCAAGTCTTGCACTGACAACGCGAGCACCTACTTTTTCGCATTTCTGTCGCCAGATCCGAAATACGGCCCCATATTCGTGATCATTCAGCAAGACTTCATCACCCGCTTTCAGTTCGATATTTTCAGCAACAATATTCATGGCCACTGTCGCATTGTCGACGAAAACCATGTCTCTCGGATCAGCTCCGACAAACTTTGAAAGCGAGGCGATTGCCTTATCAAGCGCCGGTTCCATCTCGCGTAAAAAGAAATCCATGGGGTTTCGCTCAAGCCGCCGTGACCACTCTTCACGGCATTCTTGAACGATGAGCGGCGCAGGCCCAAACGAACCGTGATTGAGATACGTGACGCCGTTCTGGACCGACCAGTCAGATCGAGGTGGTGGTATGAAGTCCAACGAATTTAACCCTTGCTGCTGATACGAATTCCGTCGTTCTATTTTTTTCGAACCCTCGACAGGAAGCGGCTATTCATGTGAATGCGCCGCATCAGGAAACTGGCCGTTACGCACTTCTTCGATGTAACGGAATGTTGCATCCATCGCCGAAGCATGGAGGTCGGCATATCGTTTCAGGAACTTCGGCTGGAATCCCTGGGTCAAACCAAGCATGTCATAACTGACAAGCACCTGTCCGTCACAATCAGGTCCGGCACCGATTCCAATCGTCGGAATGGAAAGTTGTTTCGTAATCGTCGCCGCGATCGCACGAGGGATCAATTCCAGCACAATCGCGAACGCTCCAGCTTCTTCAGCAGCCCGTGCATCCGCCAGCAACGCGGCTTCATCCCGTTGCACCTTCGACATTCCCCCAAGCTTTCGAACCGATTGAGGCCGCAATCCGACA
>JBAXBD010000207.1:0-9079 GCA_037142165.1 Schlesneria sp.
ATAGAGCACTGGTCGGTCTATCGTAGCGGCGATTTGGAACGGTTCGTAGAACGATTGTCAGACCTCGGGGATGATCTGTCGCTGACGACCTATTCTAAAGTCAAACTTGAATTCTTACGTGAACATCTCGATTTAGTGACCGATGCAAAAGAACGATGTCGATTGCGATTAAAAATCGGTGAATTGCTTCGTGAAATGGCACATTGGTCGGACGCGACGCGAGAACTTGAGACGGCGCTGGATGAAGCAGAATCTCTCGGCGATGATGATTCAATTGCATCAGCTTTAAGTAATCTGGCTGTTTTGTTTTACGTTACAAATCACTTAAAGGAAGCTGAACTAAAGATTCGGCGTGCAATTGCAATCGATGAAAAGATATTCGGAGCCGAACATCCCAAGGTTGCCTCCGACCTCAACACCATGGCAATATTGCTTGCACACACAAATCAATTTGAAAATGCGGATTCAATGATGCGGCGAGCGCTCGCTATCGTCGCGACGTCGCTCGGTGCCGATCACCCGCGCGTCGCGCCGCACCTCAGCAACCTGGCGCTTTTACTTCAAAAAACAAACCGCGTAGAAGAAGCGGAGCAATTGATGAGGCGGGGTCTTGCAATAGAAGAGCGTTCACTCGGTGCTGAGCACCCTAACGTCGCTACGCGCCTCAACAACCTGGCATTGTTATTGCAGGACACAAATCGCCTGAAAGAAGCGGAGCCGTTGTTGAGACGGGCACTCGCTATCGATGAGCATTTACTTTGTGCCGACCACCCAAATGTCGCTACCGGTTTGAACAACCTGGCAATGCTGCTACGAGACACTAATCTCCAGGAAGAAGCAAAGCCGTTGATGAGACGCGCTCTCGCGATTTTTGAAAAATCATTTGGGGCTGAGCATCCTCAAGTAGCCACATGCCTCAATAACCTGGCGTTGTTGCTACACGATACAAATCGTCTGGAAGAAGCCGAACAATTAATGAGACGCGCCATCGAGATAAGGGAGAAACATTTGGCGAAAGATCACCCGTGGACGCTGACGTCGCGCGAACTCCACTCGAAAATGCTCGAAGAACTCAAACACCAACCCAAAAAGCCGTCCAAGAAAAAGAACAAATCTAATTAAACAGCTTGGCTGAACTTTTATCGTGATTTCAACACGATTCCCACGTCCTTTGCGGGTTTTTGTTCGGAGTAGGACACTTCGCCGTTGTCATCGTTGCTGTTGGTACCGACGCTCCAGATCGTGGCCGAGGTTGCGTTCTCGCGGCGGTATTGCATTGGCTGGCCTGTCGGGCTGAAGGGGTCAACGGGCCATTGATCGAAGTACGTTGGCAAAAGGCTCGTCGAATCTTCAGGGAATTCGCCGTGTTCGCGACGGTGGGCTTGTGCGGCGAGGCCGATTTCCAGCGCCGCCTGCCTGGCTCGATCTCGGTTCGCCAATTCTGTTAATTGCTCGAAGCTTTGTGGACTTGGAACGAAGATCCTGGTGAGCATCAATCGTGATACGGCCTGGTCGAGTTTAACCGGATCCAGCTGGTCTGGTTTACCAGGCAGTTTTTGATTGGGCTGAAAGAGTGCCGTACTGGCCAGTCCCGCTTCTGGCTGCTGTTCGGATAAAGGCTTGTCGATCTCTTTCAGTTGATTCGACAGGATTTGCCGAAGAATGCGTTGAGTGGTTTGAGGTTCACCGAACATCCATAAAGCAATACTTGTCAACGTTTCAGCGGGCTCATTGCCAACGTCGTCATCGTAGTCAGGTTCCATCGACTGAAGCCAGCCGCGTTGGTTGAGAGTATGCGATGCGAGAAGATATTCCGCCTTGAAAGTTGACGAAATTGGGTCTGTCATCCGATTTGCGGTTCGGACCTCTCTGAGCGCTGTTTGAAGCTGGTCTCGCGTCACATGTGAATCTTCCGCCCAGCGAGCCAGCGAGGCGGATGCCGCTGCGTGGAGAGCCGAACCTGTCATGCGTTGAAGGTTAAATGCGTGATAAGTCAAATGGCGGCCACAGCGGAAAATCGCCATGTACCACTCCATCGCTCCGGAAAACTCTCCTTCGTGCTCAAGCCGCAATCCTTCAAACCTTGCCAGTCGTGCAAAGTGACGCGATTGACTCAGGACGGGAAACTGATTCGTCACGTCGACTTTAAACTCGATTTCGCGAGGTGAAAGGTAAAACGCGTCAGAAAGCTCGGTCCCTTTTCGCCAATCCTCCAGCGGTTGGCGGTAGTCCTGACACCAGGCCTTCAGCCAGTCGTTCGCTGCACCCCATCCGTTCACAACGACTTCGTCCATGGTTTCGACCATGTATTCGATCGGCATGTCACGTTTGCCAGCCGTGCGAGCTGCCAGAATTTTTTCTGCCTGATGACCTGCCTTTCGGTAAAAAGTAAACGCGTTCTGTTCGTCCGGGATATCCACCTTACAGAATGCATCTTCGTCAAACGGGCGAATGTCGGGAACAGCTGCGATGAACCAGGCTCGCAGGAGGAACGGAGTCGTCAGGATCAGTATCAAAATCAGAAAAAACCAACTCCTAATTGTCGAACGCCACGTAAGGCGCACGTGCGTTTTGGCTTCGGAGGAAAAAGTGATGGTCGACATGGACTGGACCTGCGGTCGTTTGAAAACTGTTTTCCGTACGATCTCCGAACTAACGTAAACTTGCAGCATTCGGATCAAAATGAACGGAAACCGTCGCCAGATTCTACTGTCGTGGAACGACTTTGATAAGGGGTGAAAATGCTGAACTTTCACCGTGCTTTCAAAGTGATTCCTACGTCCTTTGCGGGCTGTTTTTCGGTGTAGGTCACATCGCCATTGTCATCGTTGCCGTCGACGCCGATGCTCCAGACAGTGGCTGAAGTTGGGTTGTCGCGGCGGTAATGCATATGCTGGCCGGTCGGGCTGAAGGGATCGGCGGGCCATTCAACAATGAACTTTGGTACGAGGGGCGTCGAATCTTCGGGAAATTCGCCGTGTTCGCGTCGGTAGGCTTGTACTGCGAGGCAGATTTCAAGGGAAAACTGTCTTGCTCGATCTCGGGTGACATGGTTTGTGAATTGATCGAAGTTCTGAGGTGCCGGAACGAAAATTCGTGTGATCATCAGCCGCGACACGGCCTCGTTGATCTCAACCGGATCGAGCTGGTTTGGTTTTCCAGTCAGTTTTTGGTCGGGCTTAAAGAGTGCCGCATTGGCCAAACCCGCTTGTGGCTGTTGTTCAGGCAAGGGCTTGTCGATTTCGCAGAGTTGATTTGACAGGACTTGCCGCAGGACTCGTTGAGTGGTTTGTGGTTCACCGACCAGCCATAAAGCAATACTGGTCAACGTTACGCCAGGTTCATTGCCTCCTTCGTCATCCTTGTCGACTTGCATTTCCTGAAGCCAGCCACGTTGATTCAGTGTATTGCATGCCAGAAGGTAATCCGTTTTTAGCGTTGAAGAAGCTGAGTCAGTCATCTGATCAGCAGCCTGGACTTCTTTGATCGCCGTATGAAGCTGATCAATTGTCACATGTGAATCTTCCGCCCAACGAACTAGCGATGCGGATGCCATGGCGTGGAGTGCCGATCCGGTCATGCGCTGAAGGTTAAATGCATGTCGAGTGAAATGGCGGCTGCACCGCAGTATCGCGATGTACCACTCCCTGGCCTTGGAAAAGTCCCCTTCGGACTCGAGCCGCAACCCTTCAAACCTTGCCAGCCGAGCAAAGTTGCGCGCTTCATTGATGACCGGGAACTGCGTCATCACGTCGACTTTAAACGTCACTTCGCGAGGCGAAACGTAAAAGGCGTCTGTCAGTTCGGTCCCTTTTCGCCATTCGGCCAACGGTTTGCCGTAACCCTGACACCAGGCCTTCAATGAGTCATTGGCGACGTTCCACCCCTTTTCAAGCACTTCATCCATGTTTTCGACTGGCATGACGGCTTTGTGAACCGCCGGAACTCCCTCTGCCAGACGACCTGCCTCGCGGTAAAAAGTAAACGCATTCTGATCGGCGGGGATTTCCACTTTGCAGAATGCGTTTTCGTCAAACGGCCGAATGTCGGGAACGCTCCAGATGAACCAGGCTCGCAACAGTAACGGAGTCGTCAGGATCAAAGCCACAAGCAGAAACAGCAAGGTCCGAAACGTCGGCATCCATGATCGACGGAGATGGTCAGCGGACTCGGACGACGGAGTTGTGGTCGACATGAACTGGCCCTGTTGTCAGGTAAAAACGGATTTCCATGTGATTTAAGACGCGAACGTAAAACTTCAGCGTCTGGATCAAATGAGCACGGAAACCGTCGCCAGATTCTAATGTCGCAAGTCGACGTTGGGAGGAGTCAGTAGCAATTGGCATGCTTGTTTTGTTCCTGTTTTCTGACCCCTCAGATATTTTACAACTGTGGAGCCGCTGGGAAATCGATTTCTGTACCGGCAACGTGGTTGAAGTAATTCGTAAAAATGTTCAACGCAACGTTTGCCACGATCTCGTTGATCTCGCCGTCGCTGTATCCGGCGTGGCGAACCTGTTCCAGATCGGTATCGCTCACACGACCCCGTTCCTTAACGAGTTTGCTGGCAAACACCAACGCTGCGTTTGCCTTTTCATCGGCAGCCGAGGCGTGTCGAGCCTGCTGGATTTCGGTAGCGTTCAGACCAACCATTTTGCCCACCGTACAATGGGCAGCGAGGCAATAATCACAATTGTTGGCCTGACCAACAGTGAGGGCAATCTGTTCACGCAGTTTCGCTGACAAAAGTCCTCCGGCCAAAGCACCACTAAACCCAACGTAGGCATTGGCGACGGTAATTGACTGAGCCATGGTCGAGATCAAATTCGGCACCATGCCAAGTTTCTTTTTGACACCAACGAGAAGTTCAGCGGTTTTCGGATCGGCGGTTTCGGCGTGGACGGGATTGATTCGAGGCATTTTCAAGGCTCCTGAGTAAAAAAGTGTTTCGTTCAACACCTTCTTAGACGCAGAGACTTTTCGATTTCTTACCCCGCTGGCAGAAGTTTTTTGAGAAAACGAGAAACGAGAAGGCTTTTTCAGATTTCAGCAGTCTTTTCGAAGAAACATCCTTCACAGCTTTGCCCGTCGGGCGTCAAGAATCTTTATTCCGGCTTCCATGCCGCGCGGCTTCCGTCCATGGCACATTGGAAACGTAACGTTTCAATAACCTGTGCATCGGAACCGTCGGGGCGGATGATCCAGACGGGTCGTTTATCCGTCGGTTTTTCCGCATAGACCTTTTTCATCTTTTCCGGGTCGCTCCAGTATCGTTCGTCAGTGTACCGAAACGAAATCCATTCTCCGTCGGAGGACCATGCTGCCGGTGTTGCCACCTTTTGCAGTTTTGTCAGTTGCCGACGATTTGTGCCGTCGGCGTTCACCAGGAACAGCTCCAGCCCCTTTTCGACGGGAAACGAGTAAACGATGGTTTTGCTGTCAGGCGACCAGTTCGGGAACGTGGCGCCGACGCTACTGGCCTCTTTCACAATTTGCGTTTTGTTTGATCCATCAAGCAGCATAGTGAAGACGGTTACGCCTCCGCTGACATGGCCTGTATAGCAAATCGTTTTTCCATCGGGTGAAAGTGTCGGGTCGTGCCCCTCGCCCAGGATTGTCAGGCCGGAACCATCGGGCGCGATACTGGCCATTTCGGGTTTATCACCGTGCAATCCGAACACGATCCGCTCGCCGATGGCGGTTCGTTGCCAGCTAGGCATGTAACAGACGGCCGGCGAGTCGACCAGTCGCTTCACGTTCGCTCCGTCTGTGCCCATGACGTAAAGGCTGAAGGGACCGTCGCGATTTGACGTGAATGCGATCCGTTGTCCGTCAGGTGACCAGCATGGATAGCGGTCTTCCGATTTCGGGCTTCTTGAGACATTGATGGCGTCTCCTGAATCGGGATCGACAATAAAGACCTCGGTATCACCAGTTCGGACCGAGGTAATCAGCAATGCTCGTTTCTTTGCCGTGACCGGGGTTTGAGCCGATTGACCGGGTGGCGGGTAATTCTTGCTGACGTCATCCAGGATCAGCACCCAGTCGAGTTGTTCGCCCAGGTCTGGCGGGCGGAATTCCTGCTCACCCTGGTTTGAGAACAGGCCGATCGACGTCGCGTCACCCGTTCGCGGATTGAACCACCATCCCTTTACTTTCGAGCCGGTGATCTTCTCCATGTGGACTTTGAACGCTCGTCCGATCGGTGCGTAGACCATCGCAAAGGTTCCTTCGGCATCCCGCGTTGCCGCGAATCGGTAACGTCCTGCACCGGGTACTGAAGTGGCGACTCGATCAGTGACAATGACACTGTCGTCGGGAATTCGGGACAGAAACGGTCGAGATTCAATCAACCTTCGGCCAAAAATCATTTGATTGGCTCCCGGCTGATCGATGGCTTCCGTCCACGGAACCAGCGGATCATTTATTGGTACAACGCCCGGCTTCCAGAAGCCCCAAACCGAATGGTGACCGTAGGTATGTCCGCAGGCTCCGCTGAAAAGATCCCAGTACAATGGGCGGCGAATATCCGCCGCGATGGAATGACTGAGGTTCTTCGCATTGAACGAAATCGGGTGTCCTTCATAGATCGGTTCACCATCGATGACAGGCTTGATCGCTGTCCGATCGTAATCAACTTTGGTCTGGTCATAGCGACCAGTGAATTCCGTTCCGTGGCCATTTTGCCGCATGTTGAAATCAAGCCAGTCATCGGCATGGAACCAGCGAGAAGAACCTTGTCCGCCGTTGGGATGGAACGTGATCAGATGCTTTCCACCGTCCCCTTTTTTAATCCCTTTAGCCATCGCCCGAATAATTTCTTTGTGCTCGTCAGTCTCGACACTGCGGTCGCCACCCAGAACCCAGATAATCCCCTTGTTGTTGTACCGTTCGCCAAGCCATTCACCGTAGATTTCAGCATTTTTAACTGTAAACAATTGTTTGGCATCTTTTTCACGGAAGTGCCAATAGCGGCCCCATGTCGGTAGAAACCCGATATACAGTCCGTTGGCATTCGCTCGATCAACGATGTGATCGACGTGATCCCAGTAATCATTATCGGGGCCGTCTTTAATCGCAGGTCGGGCCGGGTCGAGATCCGTCAGCGGAAGATGGCCGTAGGCGTTTGGGACTGTGTGCCCGTCGAACTCGCCGATGGCGACCGCCTGAATGACCGTAAAACCTTGTAAGGCTCGTTTTCGCAGATATTTTTCAGCATCGTCTCGATCAAGTCGATGGAATAGTTCCCAACCGGTATCGCCGAGATAAAAGAACGGCTTTCCTTCGTCGGTGACGAGGAACCGGTGGTTGTCGCTGACTTTCAGATTGGGAAGATCGGCTGCACTTATGACAAACGTACTGAAGAAAATGGTGTACGTTGACCAGAATAAATAACGCATGGATCTTCTCCAGCATGGCGTGGGTTTGATTGATGTATTGGATTGACCGTTGCCCGTTCATTTAGAAGTCTTACAACCGTTACGGTTTAACTTCCGAAAGTTCCTGGTCCTTTAATTCCGGCAGGGCTTTTGGCCATTCTCCGCGAAGGATGACGTTGCGGACTCGGATGTCGGTCTGATTCGCGTAGTGGAACAAACCAAATTGGCGCTGGTTCCAGTTGGCGACTGGCGACTGATAAATGTCGACCCCGTTCAGGATCAGTTGAACCTGATCGCCGACAAGTTTCAGTTGCAGTCGGTTCCATTCCTTGGATTTCAGTGGAATTTTTCCCTCCAGGCGACGATGGGCTGGGTCTTCAATCGCGTTATCGGGGCGAAGGCCGATCCGTTCCGAATCAAAGTCCGTCAGTAAATGCAATTTGACGCCATCGTCGTCGAGCAGGAACGCGATCCGACCGAGCGCAGGATGGACATGAGTGTCGCCAGGTGTGTAGAAGAATTCGTAACTGACTTCGGCATCTTCGGCGATCGGGCGGTGATACTGCAGCAGACTTTGACGCTGTTGATTGCGAACAAGATCAAATTTTGTCCCGACAATTTCATGGCTAGAAATTTTCCACGCTTCGTTTGATTGATCAAATTGTTGACGATTGTTTTGACTATTCATCGGATCGCCATAAAGACTGGCCGTCCAGCCTGTCAGATCATCGGTGGCCGACAAATCGATTTCTGCCGGGATTTCCGGACTGCCTGTGATACGAACTTTGCGGACCTGGCCCGAATGATTGGCTGACGTCGTCAGTGCCAGCCAAGGGTCAGTTTTGTCCGGTAATATCAGCTCATGAACCTGACGGTCATTGATGTACCACAAGGCCTTGTTTGGCTGGACATCCATTGTCAAACGACACCATTCATCAAATTCCAGGATTGGTTCGATTTTGGGCCCTTGGGTCTGCGTGGTCAAATTGCCGATTGTGATCATTGTTTTCGTGTATTCCGAACCGGCCCAGGTACCGTGATACATCAATCGAGACTCAGTCCAGCGAGATGTCGTCACTTCAGCATCGACCTTGAACGACCCCCGAAGCGGCGATTGGAAGTACAAGGCCCCGTCCCCTTCTCCGCCGAGGTGTGTTACGATCCCGTCCCGGAACGACCAGCGGGATGCGGGACTCCATGGATGATCTCCAGCATTTTCAGTTCTTGACGAAACCCATTGAGATTTTGGCGAAAGACCACCGGCACGAGGGTATTGGTCTGTTTCCATCAGTGATTTGCAACGATCCCGTAGCGCAACGACGCGACTTTCCCAATAGTTATCGAAAGGATGTTTGCGATGTTGTTCAAGCATCAAATTGAGTAACGGCAAAACTGCCGGACGAAGTTCTGCATGCTGGAATCCCGCGTGGGCTGCGATCAGTTCAGGCCACCGTTCCAAGGCCGGTGCGTCATCAGGCAACGCCTGAGTCAGCGGGACGAGTTGACCGAGCCCTTCGTTTGCCTCGGTCAATTGATCGCTGGCAATCTGGATCAAAGTGCGAAACGCCAGCCTGGATCGCTTCAAGGTGGCATCATCGTCGGCTTGCGGATCGGCATGTGGTTTCAGTTCGTCAAGCCTCTTTAATTCTTTTGCCAGTGCGATCAATTCAAACACTGGCGCGACAAGATCGGGGCTGGCA
>JBAXBD010000208.1:0-9064 GCA_037142165.1 Schlesneria sp.
GATGTAAACTTCGCCAAGTCAATCGGACCCGATTACTGGGAGAAGCGAAAAAGCGTTCTTGACTTTCGCCAGGATGTCGATTCATTCTTGAATCAAGGCAAAATGAAAACCTATATCGGTGAAGATCCCGTCACGTTCAAAGGTCCTGCGGTCAAGGTGTCTGTCCACGATCCAGCGGCAAAGATCGTCGGCTCACTTACGGACAAGGCCGGAGGAAACTCACCAAAGCTCCCTGGGATTATCTCACGCAATCACGGCAAAGGACGCGTCGTCTACTTCGCCGGAGGACTGGATGCGGCTTACTACCTTTATTCGTATCCCTATCAGAGACTGGCGCTCGTGCATGCCACGCGTTGGGCCGCCTCGGCACCCGAGCCCGTTACGATTAAAGCCCCAATGTGCGTTCATTCCACAATCATGAGACAACAAATCAAAGGAGACGATCGGCTGATCGTCCACCTTTATAGTGACTTGAATACGACTGCGGCTCATGCCTTTCCAAACGATGACGTTCCACTACGAGAGGAAGTGGTCCCGATCCACGACATTCAAGTCACCTTTGGACCACAGTATGTTCTGAGTCGAATACACCTCGAACCAGAAGGGATAGCTCTTGAGACACGCAATACACCCGAGGGGACGACCGTGACAGTACCGCGTCTCGACGTGCATGCGATGGTGATCGCGGAATTGAAAGGCTTTTAGCTCAACTCCATATGCGGGTCATTCGCGGGATATCGACCAAATCCCAAAATACGATCCACGAAATTGAGCGGGAAGTAAAGATACACGCAACTGCGGTTCTTGAACTTCCATGTATCCGAGTTCTCCGGAGGAAAGTAATAGAAACCTTCTGAGTGATAGCGATCTGCCTCAGCATAACCGAGCCGCGACAACCAGATGTACGATCCCAGATAGCACGCAAAAAGTACTGCGAGGACTATTTTCCATATCCTCTGTGGCCGACGATACGTTTCCCAGGATGAAGGAGTCATTTGGACCGCGACCTCCCATGTGAGGTATCACACGCTTCACGAATACATCTGCCCAAACCCTACCGGTTCGAAAGCATTGATGTAATGTTGAATCTGTGGTGGCTCTCCCCCTTTTGGCCAGATAATCGAAATAACATCAAACCGAGCTTTGCGGTTCAACCAGCGATTTTTCTTGAGAAAGGCGAGTGCCGACCGGGTGATCTTGCCTTGCTTGGCCGGTGTGATCGATTCCGTCGGGTGACCGGCAGCGGTTGAGGCTCGTGTCTTCACTTCGATGAAGACGATCGTATCGCCATCTAATGCGACGAGATCCACTTCCCCGTAACGACCTCGTAACTGCCAATGAAGGATCTTGTATCCAAGTCCTTCCAGAAACCGGGCCGCTTCAGCTTCTCCCCGGTTTCCGAATTGCTGACGAGCACCTCGGGTGGACTTCAGAAACCTGGTGAACCAGCCAAACATCGTGATCCCGCCTTGTGAAGTCGACGAACACAATCAAGGATTTTGACTGACAAGCATAAACGAAAACAAACCCCACCGCTGAGGCAGAGGTGGGGTTGTGTCAGATTGACGCCAACATGTAGATCACGTCGTCGCTTCTTTTGCCTTTGTCTTGGCCTGGCTCTTGGCGGCACGAGCGGCTTCTTTTTCGGCCTTGTCAACTCGTTCCACCAGCTTGGTTGCCTTACCGATTCGGTCACGTAGATAGAACAATTTGGCGCGACGGACCTTACCGTGTCGTTTCACTTCGATCTTGGCGATCTTCGGTGAATGGAACGGGAACGTTCGCTCAACGCCTTCGCCCGACACGATGCGTCGGACGGTGAATTTCTCACGGGTACCACCACCACGTCGGGCGATGACAACTCCGTTGAAAATCTGAATACGCTCTTTATCCCCTTCGAGAATTCGCTGGTGCACATCAACCGTGTCACCAATTTCGAATACCAGCGGTTCTTTGCGGAGATATTGATCTTCGACTTGCTTAATGAGTGGCTTAATCATGGTTATTTCCAATTCTCTGAGGCGAGCGGTCTCGCCGTTGACTCACGTTCGCTCGAGTTTAGTCTCGAAGCGGGTGGGTCTGACCCACACTGACTCTTCGACTTCTTGAATATTTCACTTCATCAGATCGCCGCGTTTGCGACGAGTCCGTTCAATACTTTGTTGATGCCGCCACTCCGCGATCACCGCGTGATTTCCGCTGAGTAACACATCAGGAACCGTCATCCCTCGAAACTCGCGAGGTCGAGTGTACTGCGGGTATTCCAGCAGGCCACTTTCTCCAAACGAATCGTACTTACTACTTGTTTCGTCTCCTAAAACCCCCGGAACCAGCCGAATCACCGTATCGATAATCATCATTGCGGGGACTTCGCCGCCGTTACAAATGAAGTCGCCGGCAGAAACTTCCAGGGGCTGTAGCCCCTGGTTGATCCGTTCGTCAAATCCCTCGTAACGTCCACATAATAATAACAATCGTTTGTACGTCGATAATTCCCTGACCAGCGACTGATCCAGCTTTCGACCTTGCGGAGTCAACATGATCAATCGACCTGGCTCAGTTCCGTCTGCTTGAGCCGCTTCCACACAACCATAAACCGGGGGACAGGCCATTAACATGCCTGGCCCACCGCCGTAGGGCGTGTCATCCACAGATTTATGCTTGTCTGTGGACCAATCCCGAATATTCCACAACCGGACGTCCACCAGCCTCTTCTCGATGGCGAGCTTCAGCAGGCTTTGTTGCAGGTAACTGTGAAACAGTTCGGGAAACAGCGTCAGAACATCAAATCGCATGGTGACGCCAACAAAAACAAACTCAACCAGCTAAAGTCAAACACAAACTCGTCATCGCCAAACCGACTTCTACCAATCCTGTTTGACAAAGTCTGGGCGATCCAGACTATTCCGCTGCTGCGGCCTCTTCTGCTGGAGCGGCTTCGCCTTCGGCACCTTCGGGAATTGCAGGAGCCGTTTCCTTGATCTTTGGAGCCTGCATCGGCGCAGGTGCCGCAGCCGTGGTAAAGCTGTTCGTCTTCACCTTCTTAACGAGTGTAGCGACTCGGTCGGACATGCTCGCACCAACCGAAACCCAGTATTCTACTCGACTGAGATCGACCTTCACTCGCTTTGACTTATCGGAGACAGACGTGTCGTACCAGCCAATCTCTTCGATCGCCTTTCCTTCACGATGGACTCGCGAATCCATCACGCAGATACGGTAGAAAGGTCGATGTTTCCGCCCAATTTTCTTCATTCGAATTCGAACTGCCACTCAATGCTCCTTACTTTCTTGATTAACGAGGTACGTTTCTTTTTCTTGATCTTTGTCTTGAATTGTGCCACTGCTTCAGAGTCTTCGGCGAAGCAGTGTCTTCGTCTTGTCCAACTATTTTCTTGAGAGCACTGCTTGATCGAAGACGATCAAGCAGTGGCACATGTGTCGTGATTCCACGTTACCGGTTACGCTTCTTCTGTTTCTTGGCGTCTTTGCGAGCTTTCTTGCGCTTTTCTTCCGCCAGTCTTTCGTCTGCCGGACCACGCTTTGAACGTTCCTTCTGCATTCGCAGGCCGCCGCCAGGATTCGTCATCCCTCCCTGAGCGAGATCACGAACGGCTTTCATTCGATCCATCGCACCCAGTCCGGACATCTTCTGAGCCATCCCCGCCATCTGATGGAAATCTTTCAGAATCCGGTTCACATCCGCAGGGTCTGTTCCTGCACCGCGAGCGATGCGGTGGCGACGGCTGCGATCGATCTTGTCGGGATGATTCCGTTCGTACGGGGTCATCGAGTTGATCACCGCTTCAATTCGCCCCATGTCGCTGTCGGCATCAATGTCGGGGTTGGAAGCGAGCATGCCACCAAGGCCCGGGATCATCTTCATCAGATCTTTCAGAGATCCCATCTTGCGGATCATCTTCATCTGATCGCGGAAATCTTCGAGCGTGAACTTACCCGCCGCCATCTTTTCCTGCTGGCGGAGGACGTCGGCTTCGTCCATCTGCTCGGCAGCTTTCTCGAACAAGGTGACAATGTCACCCATGCCGAGAATTCGTCCTGCCATCCGGTCGGGATGGAACGGTTCGAGCTTATCCAGTTGCTCGCCGATCCCGATGAACTTGATCGGAACGCCGGTCACTTCCTTCACGCTGATCGCCGCACCACCGCGAGTATCACCGTCAAGCTTTGTCAGGATCACGCCATCCAGTTCCAACGCTTCGTTAAACGCTTTGGCACTGTTGACCGCGTCCTGGCCGGTCATCGCATCGCAGACGAGCAGAATCTGATCGGGCTGAACCTTCCGATCGATCTGTTCGAGTTCTTTCATCAGGTCCTGGTCGACATGCAGACGACCGGCAGTATCGAAGATGATGACGTCGACGCCAGCCTTCTGAGCGGCAATCAAACCGTTGGCACAAACCTTAAGCGGCGTCGTTCCGGCAGGGGCCTCGCTGTAGACGGGCACACCCAACTGCTGGCCGATAATCTTTAATTGCTCAATAGCGGCAGGACGCTGCAAGTCGGCCGCAACCAGCATCGGCTTTTTGCCTTGCTCTTTCAGCATCTTGGCCAGCTTGCCGCAGGTCGTGGTTTTACCACTTCCCTGAAGCCCGCACATCATGATCTTGCCGAGCGTGTCTTTACGCAGGTGCAAGGAATGGTCCGTCGGACCCATTAACTCGACGAGTTGCTGATGAACGATCCCGATGATCTGTTGATCGGGCCGCAGTGATTTCATCACTGCATCACCAAGAGCCTGCTCTGTACACCGTTTGATGAAACTGGTGGCGACATCGTAATGGACGTCAGCTTCGAGCAAGGCTTTACGGACCTGCGCCAGCCCATCCCGAATATTCGATTCGGTGAGCTTACCACCGCGTCCCAACACGGAGAGCGCGGACTTCAGGCCGTTGGCGATACCTTCGAACATGTGTAGCAATCTCGGGTTAAAAAGATCCGGAGCGTGTGACAAGCACACGGCGTCGAGCAAACGACGATCCAAGCATTCAGCTCAGGAGCCGGAACGGGCCAAGTATCATAGAAAACCGGGCGGCGGTACGCAACATCCCGAGCAAAAACTTTTGCAAGTCGGTTAACACGTGTCGGATGACGGGTTCAGAATAACGAAACCATTCGCGCGTTGATCGAGACGAGTCGTGCTGCGTAAGTCAAAGCACTCTTGTGCTTTATGTACTGGGGTCGGGTGTTCAAATGTCAAAAGTGGCAAATCAAGCGATTTTTTGATGGCAAAGACACTCGTTGCCAATTTTGAAATTTGAACGCCCGACCCCCTCTTCAATAACCAAACGCTTACGTTCCCGATTTTCCAATGGAAATTTTCGATTTCCATGAGTGGAATGGAACGCCGGAATTCCCTCCACAAGGAAAAGCCACCGAACCGATTCAACTTTTTCCATTTGGGCCCGGAATAATGGTCCGACGAATCCTCGTGGCAATTGCGGCATTTCAACTGCTTAGACTGTCTGCGCCACGTTTCGCCGAGGAAATCCTGTTCGAAGAGACATTCAACGAAAAACTGTCGCCGCAATGGAAAGTGACTGGCCTGAAAGAGGACGAATGTCGCATCAAAAACGGAGGCCTCGAAATGCGGGTTTCAGAATCCACAAAGCGAAGAAAAGAATGATTAGAACACTAATCTGCACTCATCTTCGCTAATTAGAAAATTCAAAAGTCACTTCTAATTCCCCTGAATCTGATTCGTGCAATTCGTCAGATTTGTGATCAAAAGTCGTTTGTAATGAATTTCTTGAAATTTTTCCGCGTAATTCAGTGTTCATCTGTGGCAAAAACTCTTCCGCGCCGTTCGATGTTGCTGTTTTTTGGCCGCCATGAGATTTGATCTAAAAGTTCGAGCAAGTTCGCGCGACTTCGACCATTCCTCGTAATTTGTAGGGTTTTCCGAGTCTATTTTCCGGTTTACAAGTTCACCCGAGTTCGCGCGAGTTCGATCGAGTTCGAAAAAATCTTCTGTTATGCAAACGGTCACGTGAGAGCCTTCGCAACCAGTGAACTCCTCAACTATTGGCCCCTTAAGTCGCATGCGTCTCACGAGTCCCATTCTGCCTTCGCGTGGGTTGAGCACCTTCGAAAGTCAGATTCATTATATCGCACGCTGGCTTCGAGCGCGTTTAAAAAATCGCGAGACCTGAACATTATCAAAATCTCAAGGCAAGAAGCCTCAACGCCACCCTCCAGACAAGCAAAGAACCCGAACGGATCGCCCGCCGTTAAAAACAACAGCGAGGTCAGCCGAAGCGGGTGGCAAGTTGACGTGCGCTGAGTGAAGTTTAGAACAAATCCAGCAAAGAAATCGATTTCCCGATCTTCGTCCTTCCCTCAACTCTCAAAACAACTTTCCAGCCACTTCAGCTCGGTCCGTTTTTCATTGAATCCGAATTGTCAAAGGTCAAAACCGCTGCGCTACGTCACAAATCAGCATTTGCTCCCAGGATGTTAATCTTGGGATTGTTCGCGCCCGTAGTCGCCCGATGGAAAACTCATGGATGCGACAAAATAATATATGATTAATTTCTGTGTGTCAACTGCAAATGCGAAAAAATCCAAACGTTTAGAAGGTGCTCATGAAATCAGTTTGCGGAAGGTTTGCGACGCTAGCAGCGTCGCCCACGTGGCCGACGCTGCCAGCGGCGCAATTGGTTTGGCGGAGCGAAAACGGAGCCGGTCCATTTCCGAATCGCCCGGGGACGATGCTTTTGTGTCGAAAACGCCGTGTCGCCGAGAATTTTGTTCGCTATCATGAAACACTGAAGGCGTCGTCCGTTATTCTCATGACCCATCTTCATTGTCACGTTGAACGGAGACGTTCTGTCCCCGTTACTCTTTCGTTTTGTGACGTGGTCAACGCAGAACAAACCCCGGTCTTTACGCCAACGGCGTTGCATATCAAAGCCCAGGGTTGGTCGCTTTGCGGCCTACCCTGGGGCGTGATGATTGAAATTGGTTTTACTCCAACGGAGTTAGATCATTCTTTGGACCATACGAATCCGTGCGTCATTCTCAAAGGTGTGATCGATAAGTTCTCGAACCAAAAAAACGATGTAACACCTTTGGTGTAAAACGCCATTTGTCGGGCCTAACCCAGGGTGCGCTCGCTGACGTTCGCGACCCTGGGCTTTGATATGCAACGCCGTTGGCGTAACGGCAATCTGGAGCCACGGTTGAGGCAACGGGTTACGTCAAGAATAATTGGCATATCGGCCAAAACTGAGCTACACTCGCGTGGACCATTACTCGTGTGAGGCGTTCGTATGACCATCGAAAAAATTCGGATGTTGGCACTCAATCTTTCGACAGAAGTACGCGAACTTCTCGGTGTTGAGCTTCTTTCCACACTTGTTCCTTTTGAGGATCAAGAAGGAATTGATGCGGCCTGGAACGAGGAAATCCTCTCTCGGTCAGCCGCTTGTCGCAGTGGAACTGTCCAGACTCTCGATACGGCTGGGACTGTTGATCGTCTTCGCCAGCGTCTTGCGACAAACAGGGGTAATGGGCATGCCAACACATAGTAAGTCAAAGGAAATCAAACCATGACGGTTACAATTCCCCCGGAGTTTGAAGGCTTCATCGAGCATGCTGTGGCGAGCGGTCGGTATCGTTCTGAAGCGGAAGTGTTTGCCGATGCGCTTCGATTGCTTCGCGACCACGAACGTAAGTGGGACGCTTTGCGCGATGACATTGAAATCGGTCTGAACGAACTTGACCGGGGCGATAAAACAGTCCTCGACATTGAGGACATTAAGCGTCGCGGACGAGACCGACTGATCGAACAAGCGGCGCGATCCTGATGGGGCACGTTGAAACCTCGCGACAAGCACAACATTTGTCTTAACCGCGAAGCGGTGCAGGAATACAGCCGGGGGTTTCAACCCCAGGAAAGCTCCGCATCAGAAGATGTTTAGCCCTGATAAGGGCGCAGGATTCCTGCGGCTGATTTTGCGGTGACCTGATGGGATGGTCACAAACGAATGGATTGCTGACTGAACATTGAATGGATTTTCTGGGTTAACCTGAGGTGTTCCTCCTGCGCTCCTTCGGAGCTTGAACCGGGCGTGATGTTGACCGTACCTGGGGTTGAAACCCCAGGCTGTATTCCTGCGCCGCTTCGCGGCTAAATGCAATCCGACATCTTCGATTCCTGCGGTTCAGAAACGGTGACCGTTTGGGTTCCACGTCGGTGGTAAAGTCTAATGAATGAAAACATGGTTGAGAGGCGGACGATTCGCCGAATTCTGGCGGGTTCATTGCGTCTTCCCAAGGTCGACCGGGGGGCCGTAAAGTCGATTTGAGATTCGGTTGCCTGGTCATCTCGAGCCAATGATCGGAACTTTACCGTGTCGCTCTTGCTTTCCGCCGTGGATTGTCCAGGCGGGAGCAAATTTGGTTACCAAAGATTGCGTATTCATCGGTTGCCGATGGCCTGGGCTGACATCGGGCTGTTGCGTTGCGACGGAAGAGTGTCAGTTCAGCACCCGAATCGTCACGAAGTTTGTCTTAACCGCGAAGCGGTGCAGGAATACAGCCTGGGGTTTCAGCCCCAGGAATGCTCCGAATTAGAAAATGTTTAGCCCTGATAAGGGCGTAGGATTCCTGCGGTTGATTGTGCGGTGACCTGATGGGATGGTCATAAACGAGCTGTTTGCTAGTTGAACCTTGAATGTATTTCCTGGGCAACGTGAGGTTCCACCTGCGCTCCTTCGGAGCTTGAACCGTACGTGATGTTGATTGTACCTGTGGTTGAAACCACAGGCTCTATTCCTGTGCCGCTTCGCGGCGGAAGGCAATCAACAACTGCGGCCTTGGATACACCACCTTTTTGTGGCGTTTCTGGCACGAATCGTTGCTCACCGAGACAATCTCTCTGCAAAGTCTCATGGCAAAGGCCCCGTTAACCACCACCTCGGAGGTGGTGGGGCGGGAAACGCAGGACAGGTCACTTTGCACTGGCTTGGACGTTGTCGGCGGGTGGCTTGGGGGCTTCGAACTTGTAGAGTTCTTGAGAGTTGGTTCCGTTCCAGATTCT
>JBAXBD010000209.1:0-9051 GCA_037142165.1 Schlesneria sp.
CGGTACCCCGAAACCCGAAGTCCAGAAACTCCTGAACTCAGGGGTTTCCGTCGCCATTCCCGATCTGCTTTATCAGGGTGAATTCCTGACCGATGGCCAGCCACTGACACAAGCAAAGAAAGTGAAGAACCCCCGCGAGTTCGTGGGGTACACACTGGGCTATAATTTTCCTCTGTTCTCACAACGCGTTCATGATGTCTTGACGATGATCGCTTTCTGCCGTTTCAGCAAATATGAGCCTGTTGGCGTACATCTGATCGGGCTAGGTCGTACGGCTGGCCCGATTGCGGCTGCTGCCGCCTTCCAGGCGGGTAATGCGGTTAACAAGGTCGCGATCAGCACACGAGGTTATCGCTTCGCATCGATCACCCAGGCCTACGATCCAATGCTCGTCCCCGGTGCCGTCAAATATGGCGACGTCCCCGGTTTGTTGGCTTTGGCCGCTCCACATCCTCTCTGGCTGTCGGGTGAAGGTGATCAGACCCCGACGTTGATCTCAAATGCCTATCAGTTCGCAACAGGACCTCAGGTGACTTCGTACGCAGGACCGGCTGTCGGCGAAGCCGATGCGGCGGTAAAATGGATTTTGTCGTAGCTGGTCAGTCTATCCCCTCGACGTACGATGCAGCCTTACGTCCGACAAATTCTCGACGGTCGGTTCATTCTGGTCAGTGGAAAAACTCCCCTGGCCAGAATTTGCTTGCTCTGCTTGAGCGTTCTGTCTGCTGATCGCCGATTGCGCAGAGCAAACACATTCAAAAACAAGCATCGCACAGCAGACAATCATCCAATAATTTCGTGCACCACTTTCGCCTCAGTAACTCGTGAATCTGTGAGTGTTTCGTCGCTTCCATGATGAGAATATGTCAGCCGGTTATGATCGATACCGAGCTGATGAAGCAGTGTCGCATGCAGGTCCTGGACACTCATTCGGTTCTCGACCGAACGATAGCCGACCTCATCCGTTGCGCCATACACGAGACCCGCTTTGAAACCACCACCAGCCAGTATGGCGCTGAATGCATTTCGATTGTGATCGCGGCCCAGGCCGTTTTGCGATACGGGCAGCCGACCAAACTCGCCAGACCAGACCACAATCGTCGAGTCAAGCAGCCCTCTTTGCTTCAAGTCCTTGATCAACGCGCCTGATGGTTGGTCGCATCGCTTGCAGATTGCTTCGTTCTCAGTCTTCGTATTAGTGTGAGCGTCCCAAGGTTGGAATTGAGGTTTCACCGGTGGAAAAACCTGCACGAATCGGACACCGCTTTCAACCAGTCGGCGAGCCATTAAACAGCGCGTGCCGTAACCGGCGGAATCGGGATTTTCGAGTCCGTACATCCGTTTTGTCTCGGCAGTCTCCTTCGAAAGATCGAGTAAATCACCGGTTGCCAGTTGCATTCGCGCAGCCAGTTCATAATTGCTGATCCTCGCTTCCAGATCGGTTTCGTTTGGATACCTGGTGTGGTGCTCGCGATTAAGCTGAGACAACAGGTCAAGTTGATTCCGTCGGAGTGGATCGGGTACCGGTGTTGGCGGCTGAAGGTTAAGCACCGGAGATCCCACTGTGGCGATCTCAGTCCCGCGATGCACCGCTGGAAGCCAGCCGTTCTGCCACAAAAGCGTTCCGCTGGTGTTGTATCCCTCAGGGTCCCGCAGCACGAGATACGCGGGTAAGTTCTCATTCTCGCTACCCAGTCCGTAACTGATCCACGATCCCAATGCCGGACGACCGGGAAAGATCTTCCCCGTATTCAGCAGCACCAGTCCCTCAGTGTGATTGTTGTGCTCGGAGTACATCGAACGAACCAGGCAAAAGTCGTCCGCTGTCGAACCAAGATGCGGCAACAATGTCGACATCTCAGTCCCGCTTTGACCGTACTTCTGGAACTCCATCGGACATGCCATCAACTTGTCCGAATTCCCCGGCTGGAACGTTTCCACCGTTAACGTCTGGCCAGCGCGCTTTGTCAGTTCCGGTTTGGGATCAAAGAGATCCATCTGGCTCGGTCCGCCGTTCTGCATGAGCATGATCACGGCATTTGCCCGCGGCTGAAAATGAGTCCGTCCGGCCATTGAAGCTCTTTTGGTCGACGGTTCCAACGCACGAGCCGATTCTCGCAACGAGAGTGCCTCGAAGGCTAACCCGCCAAAGCCGAGTGCCGAGATCTGCAGCATCGCACGACGAGACATCGTTTCCATCGCATCTCTTTCAATCAGGGAACCAGCAGAAATTCACTCGTGTTCAGCAGCGTATGGCACACACGTGCAAACCCTCGCTTTTCCGCTTCGATCGCAGAACACGCTTTGTCATTCTGCTGGTGGTAATCGACTTCCCGAGTCATTGCCTCCTGACACCAGACGACCTCACGCTCGGTCGCCACGCGTCCCAGTGTGATTTCAAATGCCGTCATGATCCAGCGATCCTTAGTTGCAGCGATCGCCATGACTCGTTCAGCAAGAGCACCCGCCTGCTCCAACACAAAGGCGTCGTTCAACATCGTCAATGATTGCAGCACCACAGCCGACGTACTTCGTTCCGCACAATTCGTCGTCAGATTAGGTTGATCGAAAACACTCAGAAGCGTCGGATGATAGTTACGACGACCCAGCAAATAGATGGTTCGCCTGTATTGAGCCGTCGGTGTCGGTAGCCCCTCCTTCTTGATCACAAACGAGCCATCAGGACGAGGCTCGACCGGAACCGGTGCGCCGCCCAACGACCGATCAAGCATTCCTGACACGGTGAGGATCGCATCCCGGACCGATTCCGATTCCAGTCGCCGCAACCGTTGCTTCCAAAGCAGCGTATTTTCGGCATCAACACTCATGCAGCGTTCGTCGTCTCGAAGTGACGACTGCCGGTAAGCCGACGAAGTCATGATTCGAGTCAGAAATGGCTTCAATCGCTGGCCATCGGCAATGAATGACGCACTCAGCCAATCCAGCAACTCGGGATGAGTCGGCTTCGTCCCCGTCGCGCCAAAGTTGTCGGTCGTCTTCACGATCCCCCGTCCAAACAGATGCTGCCAGACCCGATTCACTCGCACGCGAATCACCAATGATCCGGCAGGTGACTCTGGATCACTCAGCCATTTCGCCAGTGCAAACCTGCGGCCACTGGAGCCAAATTGAGGAACGATGTCCGTATTCGAAGTCTTCGGCGTCGCCATCACCGAGATCATCGCGGGTGACACTGCTTCGCCCGGCGTCAGTGGATCACCTCGGTTCAGTAAACGAGTCGCCGTCGGAGGACCACTATCATAGACCGCCTGCCAATGCTGATACGCCCTCTTTTGACTGGCAGCACCAGAAATCTGCTTCTCGAATTCCGCCACGCGATCTTTCTCCGATTGAGTCATGATCGCGACAACTTCATCCGGCTTCACTTTCAAGCCTTCTTCAAATTTACTTGCCAGGTACTTCTGCACTTCAGTCCGTTGATCCATCGGTGTGCGAGTCGCCGTCAGCGTGTCAGCTCGAATTGGTTCTGGCAGTTGAGCAAGCTTGGTGTCGAACACCTGTTGCTCAAACGGCTTGCGGACTTCTGCGATCTGACTTTTGATGCTCGTAATCTGCTGATCAAGCTGCGAGTTGTGATTGTCGATCCGTTTCTTTTCAGCAGCCGAGACATTCGGAATCTGCCGCGCTGCTGGCTGCAACCATTTGTCTGGATTAAATGCAGGCTGAAACAAGGCTTGCCATTGGTAATAGTCGGTTTGCAGCAGCGGCTCGTATTTATGGTCGTGACATTTGGCACACTGAATCGTCAAACCAAGCAGGTTATTCATCACCACTTCGTGAGTTCGCTCCAGAATCTGATGATGAACGTCGAGACGATTCAGTTCGTTGGCATTCGTGTCGTCCGCACTGTTTCGCAGGAATCCGGTCGCTATGAGCAGCGTTTGCATCTCAGGTGTGTACTGATCGGCATTCCGCCAATCGACGCATTCATCCCCGGCAAGTTGTTCGGTCAGAAACCGATCGAACGGCTTATCGCTGTTAAACGACGCAATGACATAGTCGCGGTAAAGCCATTTGTTTTCGGCATTGCTGATAGTTCCAGCATCATTATCCAGTCCCTGGACATCAACATATCCCGCATTGTCGAGCCAGTGCCGACCCCATCGTTCACCGAAATGAGGTGATTCCATCAACCGGCTGAGCAGTCGCTCATATGCCTGGGGCGACTCATCTTGCACAAACGTTTGGATCTCGTCGGGTGACGGGGGAAGTCCCAGCAGATCGAAGTAGACGCGGCGAACCAGTGAATACTTATCCGCATCGTTTGCCAGCGCCAAACCCTTGTGTTCCAGTCCCTCAACGATGAATGCATCGATCTCGTTGCGTACGCGGCTCGCATTGGCGACGTCAGGAACGTTGACACGGGCCAAAGGCTGAAACGACCAATGTTGTCGAGGTTCCGCAGCAGCAACGAATCGAGATTCCATGTACACGAACGCCATCGCCAGCAGGCTAAAGAACGCTACGTTGTTCAATCGACAGAGCATGTGATTGACTCCTGCGAAAGAGGTCGACGTCACAGTCAAGGCTTATCTGGCCGTGATCTCCGTGCGAGCCTTTAAGTCACTTCTGAACTGTGCCTTGTATGTCCATCGAAATTCGACCAGGGATCATTTTCAATCGTTCCGTGAGCCGAGGTTTCGTATCCAGGGTACAACGAGAAGGCCATCGATACGAAATAAATTGTGAATGCGACAAGACCCACAATCAGGTCGGTCTGTGTCGCCATTCGAACGCCCCTGGGTCCTGTATGCGTGAGAATCATCATCGAATCAATGCAAACGAGGATTAAGATGCCGATAAAAAACACCCCCAATTGTAAACCCCGCATGACGGTCCCGCAGTGATTCGACGAAATGAAGCGTTGGCCAACGTACAAACGAATCAAAAACGCCGCAATCGGCACCGCGACACCAAAAAACTCAATCAAACCTGGCATATTGGGGAAGACGCTTCCAACAACGTATGGGATGAGCCATACGAATGCTGGAAGCAAACCGTCCCATGTAATCAGTCGCAGTATCCAGTGACTCAGGCTCATGTGCTCTGCGCTTCCCGCATGTCAGATCGGAATCATCCTCATTGACGACCTGCCTTGATCAGTCAACGACACTCAACTCAACACATCCTTCACGACGTGTCCTGCGACGTCCGTCAGTCGATAGTCACGGCCACCATGCCGGTAGGTCAGTCGCGTGTGATCAATCCCCATCAGATGCAAAATCGTGGCATGAAAATCGTGGACGTGAACGGGCTTCTCAACGGCCCGAATCCCGTGTTCGTCGGTGGCCCCATGGACGTAGCCTCGCTTTACTCCGGCTCCCGCCAGCCACGACGAAAAGCCCCAGTTGTGGTGCTCGCGGCCAGGTGCGTCAGCCGTGTTGTTGAACGGTGTCCGGCCAAACTCACTGGTCCAGACAACCAGCACGTCGTCCATCATCCCCCGCTGCTTCAAGTCTTGCAGCAACCCCGCGATCGGTTGATCAACCTGAGGAGCCAGTCGGCCGTGATCCGCCATCGTTCCGTGCGAATCCCAGTTGCCACTCGAACCCGTGTGAATCAATTCCACAAACCGCACACCCCGTTCAACCAGCCGTCTCGCCGCAAGACACTGCCATCCGAATCCATCGTTGGTCCCTCGGTTCATTCCGTAAAGCGCCAGCGTTTCGTCGGTCTCGCCGCTCAAGTCCAATGCCGCAGGCATTTCCGTTTGCATGCCATGCGCCGTTTCAAACGCCTTGATTCGTGTGGCCAGTTGCGGGTCGTTCTGACGACTCGCCAGATGAGCTTCATTGAACGATCGCATCGCTTCCAGCTCCAGTTCCTGACGTCGAGTCGTAGGGACTCGACGAGTCAGGTTGGCGACAGGCTCTGGGCCCGGCATCACTCGCGTTCCCTGATGAGCTCCCGGCAGGAAGTCGGATGCCCAGACCTGAGTCCCCGCATAAGGCATCTGCGGTGCCAGCACAAGAAACGATGGCAGGCTCTGGTTCGACGTCCCCAACCCGTAACTCATCCACGCCCCGATGCTCGGACGTGCAAACGCGAATGATCCCGTATGCATCCCCAGCGTTGCGTTGTAGTGATTGGAATGACTCGTATGCATCGAACGAATGAAGGTAATGTCATCCGCCTGATTGGCGATGTGAGGGAACAAGTCGCTCACTTCGATTCCACTTTGGCCGCGTGGCGAAAACTTCCAGTCGGGCCGCTTCAAGAAAATCTTCTCGTAGCCAGGCCGATTCCGGGTTTCCGGATGATCAAAGACCACCTGCTTTCCATGGTCGGCGATCAACTGTGGCTTGGGATCAAACGAATCAACGTGCGACACCCCGCCACTCATGAACAGGAAAATGACCGACTTGGCCTTCGCAGGAAAATGAGGGTCACGTGGCGCCACGGGATTGTCGGCATCAGCCACGTTGATGGAAGCAGAACGGCCGGCGTCGGACGCCAGAATTTCACTCAACAGGCCAGGCATCAATAACGAACCCGCGACGGCAGACTGCACGAACTGTCGGCGATTTCCGCAATGACAAGAATGATTCATGAACTCAGTCCAGGTAAAGAAATTGATTGCTCGACAGCAGCACGCGAGAACAGGCTGACCACAAGGCGAGTGGCTGATCCGACGCTGGTGCGTCTGCAATCGCTTCTCGGTATTTTATCAGAAACGCAGTCGCCGCATTCTGTTCAATGTCCGTCGGCAAGCGCTGGAACACGATTCGAAACAGTTCATTCAACCGGGTAGTGTCGTCGGGCTGGCCAATGATTCGCTGAGCCACCTTTTCTGCCTGGCCGTGAAAGAATGGATCATTCAGGAAGTACAACGACTGAGTCGGCACGGTGGTGATCTGCCGCAAAGGTGTCGTCGCGTTCGGATCAGCACCATCGAATAATCCCATGAATGGCTGGCGGCGGTTACGAAGAGTCATCTGATAGACGCTCCGCTTGTCAGTCTCTGCGACCCCCGTAAACGGAACGTGCTGCGAATAGGACCAACTCCCTGCCGGAGGAATCGGATACGCTCCTCCAGGACTGAGGTCAATCTGCTGGCTGGCCACCAGCAGGCTGTCCCGTAGTTCTTCGGCACTCATGCGCTGTCGATCGAAATGCCAGTAAAGATGATTGTTCGGATCGACGGTCATTCCCTTTGCGTGCTGAGTCATCGACGGTTCCCCCGATGCCTGACGATACGTCGCCGACAGCAGGATCAGGCGATGCATCGCCTTGACGCTCCAGCCCGACTTCACGAACTGTTCCGCCAGCCAGTCGAGCAATTCGGGATGAGTCGGCAACTGGCCGCGAGTCCCAAAATCGTTCGGTGTCTGGACCAGTCCCTTACCAAAATGATGTTGCCAGATCCGATTGACCATGACTCGCGCCGTCAACGGGTTGGCGGGATCGGTCACCCATTGAGCCAGTTGAAGTCGCCCGCTCCCCGCGTCGGCTGGAAGTGTTTGCCCGCCGAATAAATCCAGCCACCGCCTGGGAACTTCGTCACCTAGCTTTTCAGGATCACCCCGCAGATGAAGCCGGGCGTTACCCGGAGTTCCTTCCATCACCGCATAGGCGACTTCGCGTAATGGAGCATGCGCCACAAGATCTGCTCGTCGTGCCATCAACTCGGTACGCTTGGTACTCGTCTCTGCCAGTTGTTTCAGCTTGGTCGAATAGTCACCATCCCGTTGGTCGAAACTCCAGCCGACACCATCAGGCCCACCGGGATGAGCATCCACGATCCGACCACTGATCCGAATCGAACCTTCGATGGGACTGACCCAGCCGATCGCCACTGGACCATCCGGTGCCGGATGCACAAACAGGGTCTGTGGCGGCAGTTTGGTCCAGACCGAGATTGGCTCTTTCGTTGAATTGACCAGCACTGCCGGATTATCACCATTTCGCCAGACATGCAGGCCGGGCTTACCCATCAAGTCACGGACCGGTTCAGGCAAGAGGCCTGGACCACCTCGGCCGTCAAGAAACAACCAGGCCGTCGAATTACCAAGTCGATCAGCATGCGGGTTGGCCGCCAGAAAATCGTTGACCACATCGGCCGCCAGATTCCACTGGCGCTGCATCCCCCCGATCTCAGCGATCTCCCATTCGATCAATGTCGTATCCGCACCATAGTTTGACTGAGGATCAATCGTCAGTTGGATCATCTGGCCGATTTTCACATCGACCGAATCCAGCAACTGACCCGATGCCGACTCAAAGGTCTGAGCACCCCCGTCCGCAATCACGCCGCGTGCCAGCCCCCGAACAGGACTTGTAGCGGCCGATTTGAATTCAGTCGCCCGAGCCTGTTGTGCATCAGCAAACTGTTTGAGCTCTGCGTCGATCGACGCCAGTTGTCTGTCATAAGGTTCAACGGTCTTGGCCCACTCACTGGGGGGAAGCAATGGCACCAGGTCACGAGGTTGCTGCTTCGCTTCACAGCCGGGAAAGGCAAACTTCGTACTGCTCAGGATCCCATAGAGTGCATAGTAGTCGTTGTTCGAAATCGGATCGTACTTATGATCGTGGCAACGAGCACAGGCGATCGACAGACCCAGGAACGTCTTCCCCAGCGTATCGATGGTATCCTCAAACGTCAGATGCATGTGCTTATCGCTGTCGTGATCAAAGCGACGAGCGATCGCCAGAAATCCGGTACTGACAACACCCGCCGCATATTGATCTGCTGGATCGTTGGCATGAATCAAATCGCCAGCAAGTTGCTCGCGGACGAACTGGTCGTAAGGGAGATCTCGATTCAGAGATTCAATCACCCAGTTTCGATAGCGCCAGGCCTGTGGGATCGGATGGTCTGTATTTTCACCCGCCGTATCGGCGTAACGAACAAGGTCCAGCCAGTGACGTCCCCATCGCTCGCCATAACGGGGCGAATCGAGCAACCGATTGATCAGCGACTGATAAGCGGTCGGTGACGAATCCGCCAGAAACGCATCGACTTCCGCAAGCGTCGGAGGCAACCCCGTCAGGTCGTAGGTGAGTCGACGAATCAACGTCTGACGATCCGCC
>JBAXBD010000210.1:0-9050 GCA_037142165.1 Schlesneria sp.
CCTTGTGACAAGTATCCGCAAGTTCAATTAGTGAATGCTGATCGATTTCGTCATTTAGCCTGCGACCATTTTTTGTAAACGTATCGACAAGTAATCCAGCACAATCCGCTTCAATTGCCGCCGCCAGTACATCGCGGATGCTTGGTGATTTGGCTCCGTTTGCGTCAGCGTAGGCTACGGCAACCCAACGTAGTCGCGATAAGGATCGGTGCTGAAAACCAACGCGCACTCTCATCCATTCCGATCGCCAGTGCGGATCAGCGGCGCAACCACTTAAACCGATTTTTGCATACGTGATTCCGTGAGGCAATTCCAAAAACCTCGACGATTCGGACCAGTCTGAGATTTCTCCCAAAGCGACACTCAGAGGAATTTTTCTCGATACATATTGGGCAGCACTGGTGATCGCTTTGATATCATCAATGTTGGCCATCCCAAGTGACCCAAGTGAAGGTTCTTTCACGTCGAGGATATCGACACCGGCAGAGATTGCACATTCGGCTTCGGTCAGCGAGCGAACGCTTACGAGAAGCCTTGGGCATTCCTCTGGATGCTGTCCAATCGAGATTGAATCGGCGGATCGAAGTTGGTCGTTTTTCCGCTTCGTCATTAACTCATCTGTCATCCCGCATCCCTTTTCTTCCGCTTGATCACGATGAAAACACCTTCCGTCAGGTCCGGTAATAATTCCCAGAGATCAGGGTGATCTCTCAACTCGGGAACGTCCAACGGCAGTTTAATCTTCGAGTACTTATGATCGGTGTCGATTACGAGATATTCCGTATCGTCCGGGAACCGATTACCTTCACCGGCGACCTTCCGCCAGTATTCGCTGTAATCATAGGAACGCTCGTGATGAGTGTATCGCGGGTGGACGAAGTCGGTCGATGCAACTCGGGCAGTTTCAGGAATCAGGTTCGAGATTTGAGCAAACATTTCTGACCGGTGAGTCGGCCCATAGAGCCGTTGCCAATGCCAACTCGACCCCGCATCCCAAAAAGGCATTCCCATCGGACCGAGGCTGAAAAAGATGCCGGTCGTGATTGCACTGGTTAAAACGAGCCGCCGCAAGATCGACGATCCGCGATCTTTTCCGCTCGGTTTCTTCCACGCTAGACGCCGAGCGATGGCCTGACAAACAATAGAGGCTCGCGGCAAACCAGCGACCAGCGACCAGAAAACAACCGAAACAAGTGGTGCGTGAAACTGATGCTGTGGCGTACGTGAACCCTCCAGCTCATTCATGCACAGAATCGCAAACAATGGGAACCCGACCGCAAGTCGAGCTGGTGCGAATAGGGGCAAGAACGCCAGAGGAGCCAAAAGTGCGATTGCATATAATGCAGTTTCAGTCGTCGCAAGCACTTCAATCACCGATAGCGGACGGGTCAGCCAGGTATGAATGATCTCTTCTGGCGTCTTCCCAAACCGGGAAAAATAACTCGCATAATGGACTTCGTCGCCGGATCGAAACCAAGGCATTATTACTCGCGTCGCAATCCACAAGTAGCCGACACTGAACAGACTCAACAACATTCCGAAAAGTACTTGGGACTTTGGTTTTGCGCTGGCCGAATTTAGTGGCGAGATTTTCGGATCTGACTCCGTTAAATGGCGGAGCGCGATCCAAATTCCGAGCGGTCCGAAGATTAGCGTATAGTCTTCTTTCACGGTCAAACAGAGTCCAATCCCGATCAAGGTTCCAAAAAGATTCTTTCGATCGAGTTGGTCGAGTGTCATCAGTAACAGCGGGATCCCGAATGACTCCGGTCGGAACGTCTTTAGATCAATTTCGATGTCGAGAAACTGCATCGGAAAATAGAGAAGATATGCAATCGCTACAGCCAAAGCCGTTCGATCCGATCCAGTATGCCGACCTGTCATCCAATACACCGGAAATGCCCCCAGAGCAAGAGCGGTGGAACTTGACGCTTCGAGGAGTAAATGTGATGGCCAAATAACATACAGCGGTAAAAGAAAGAGATGCACGAACTGTATGTGCTCACCGAGGAACAGCCCACGATCGAGATAACTTCGAAAACCCTTTCCATGCAAAAGGTTCCACAGGTGTTCTTCGTACATGACCGAATCACCGTGAGGGACCAATAGGTTAAAGTAAAGCCGCCAGTTCATCGTTGTAAAAACAACGACGTACAATCCGCAGGCCAGCCAAAGCCAGCGAGAATTCTCCGACTTGGGATTTGCTCCTTGAATCGATGGAATCGACGGAGCGTGCGCATCCAGTGTCATCCAGGTCGTCATCCAACCAGTCAGGCAACCCGCCAGCCAGAACTGAGGCGTAGCCGACAATAGCCCAGACAGGGTTGAAAACCCCAATGTTCCAGCGGCAATCCAAAGCCACTCCCACAAATCCACCAGGCACCACCAAACCCAGCCGTACCATCCCCATTTGATCAGAGCATCACTCCACGTCATTTTTCGTCTCATGACCAGCCAGATCGCCCCAGCTAACCACGTGACTGCCGCAACGACGGCGCAGGGAACGAGAGTCAGCCATACGGGAAGATTGATCAGGTCCGGGTCGGCGTTCATTATTTTCGACCGAGGTACCGAACTTGCTAAAGAATACCAAGTCGAGGGGCTGATGAAGTTGGAAGCCAGAAGGCGGGACGACAGCCATGTCTGAAAGCACGTCGATGCCAAAACGACACCAACAGCAACAAGTGCTATTGTTCCCAACAATCGGGTTGAATTCGAATTTGATGGTTCAGGAGTCATTTCACCATCGTAATTGCTGCGTCGCCGATGGTCGATCCACTTGCCAGCGTTAGAGACCATCCGAAACCGCCTGGACGGTCAACTTTCGTGATTTCTCTGTTAGACTTTGACAAAATCTGTTTGCATGACGCTGTACCCCGAATCGTAGCGTCCTATTCAAAGTATGACCGATGTCGATTTCCTCCGAAAAAATTAAAGCCGCCATTCAACACTTGAAGATGGTCGATCCTGTGATGGGTAACCTGATCGATCGAGCAGGGCCATTTACACTGAAACTTGATCGGAACCGGTTTGGAATGCTGGTCCGATCAATCCTCTCGCAACAGATTTCCACGAAGGCGGCTCAGTCAATTCGCTTGAGGCTTGATCAGTTGCTTGATCCACACCCAATTTCTGCCCACGCGATTCACCAGCGGAGCGAGGACGAACTTCGGTCGGTCGGATTATCGCGTCAAAAAGTGATCTATTTGAAGGACCTTTCCACTCGGGTCCTTGATGAGCGATTACGGTTGGATCGGATTGGACGTCTCGCGGACGAAGGTGTGATCGAGCATCTGGTCCAAGTGAAGGGGATCGGTCGCTGGACGGCCCAGATGTTTCTGATCTTTTCTCTCGGCCGTCTTGATGTATTTCCTCACGATGACTTGATTGTCCGATCATCGATCAAAGAACTTTATGGTCTTGAGGATTTGCCGACCAAACCGCAGAGCCACGCGATTGCCGCTCCATGGAAGCCCTATTCGACGATCGCGTCCTGGTATTGCTGGCGGTTGATTGACGTCAAAAACAATTCCGCGATGGATGCAAGTCGCTATCCCGTCTGATCGGTGAAAATGTGAATTCGCTCTCCTAGAATTTGGATGACCTTTCGGTCAAGATCGTTAATCGTTGGGGGATGTGCCGGCTGTCCTGACAACCACACACTGGCCTCATCGCACTTTGAGTGTTGAGTATCATTCCAGAATCTCGTTTCGGGTGAATTATGTTAATCCTTCGGCTTTCATTTCGATCCTCGTGGATTCTTTGTTTCTTTTCGGTTGTTTCAATGGTCGGCTGCGGCACACCGAAAACGCCAGGCACCGTCGCAAGCGAGCCAGTAGCTGTCATCGTGACTGAACCGGTGGAAAAGGAATTGGCAGACTTCGCTGAATTCACTGGGCGAACGGATGCTGTTGAATCCGTCGAGATCCGAGCACGAGTCAGTGGTTATCTCAACAAGATTCTTTACAAACCGGGCAGTGAAGTCGAGGCTGGTGCCCCGTTGTTCGAGATTGATTCGCGGCCCTATGACGCCATACTCGACCAGAATCTGGGAATTCTGGCGACATCCGAGGCAACATTAAAACAAGCCAAAGCAGATATGGCTCGCGCCCAGGATCTGCACGATAAGAGAGTCAGCACTCAGTCAGATTATGACAAAGCTGTTGCCGATCTTGCACATGCCGAAGCCTCTATTCAATCGTCAAAAGCAAACGTCGCCCAGGCAAAGCTCAATCAAGACTTTACCCACGTATCGGCTCCCGTCGCGGGACGGACCAGCCGTGAAATGATTACCATCGGAAATCTGGTCAACGCCGATACCACGGCCTTAACAACAATCGTGTCGATCGATCCCATCTACGCTTATTTCGATGTCGACGAACGGACGTTGTTGGACATCCAGAAGCGAATCCGGGAAAAAAAGATGGATTCGGCTCGTGATCGCGATGACGTTCCAATCTATCTCGGCCTGGCAAATGAAACCGGATTTCCACACGCTGGGACAATTGATGTCGTCGACAATCGCGTTGATTCCGGTACGGGGACAATGCAGATTCGAGGGCGATTCGACAACGCGGATCGTGTTCTGACGCCAGGATTATTCGTTCGAATTCAGTTTCAGATGGGGCCAGCACGACCCCGACTACTAGTTCCCGAACAGGCGCTGGCTCAGCAGCAAGGACAGCGATATGTGTACGTAGTCACGCCTGAGAAAAAGATCGAGCGGCGGAATGTGACCGTTGGCCGTCTCGACGCTTCAATGCGAGTCATCGAAACCGGACTCAAACGAGGCGACAGCGTCGTGGTGAAAGGACAGCAACGCGTTAGGCCTGGTATTGAGGTACGAATCGAATCGGAAAAGACTGCTGTCGGTCAATCAGAACCGGCTGCGAAAAAGCCACATTAGTTTTTGCCGTTGATTGAATCAGACGCCGGGTCCGGAAAGCCGGATATCAGAAAAAGAAAACGCGCTGCGGGTGGTAGCCTCAGCGACTTAAAAAAACGAAATCGCGTAATGGCCGAACGTTTAACAGCTTTTCCATAGCCAGGGGTTCTTGAATGCTAGCCCGCTTTTTTATCGACCGGCCTGTCTTCGCGATTGTCATCTCGCTGGTCATCGTCTTCGCTGGTATCACGGCTTACTTCACCTTGCCTATCGCCCAGTACCCCGAGATCACGCCTCCTACGGTTGAAGTCTCATGCAGTTACCCGGGTGCCAGCGCCAAAGTCGTTCAAGAGACGATCGCCGCCCCCATCGAGCAGGAAGTCAACGGTGTCGAGAAGATGCTGTATATGTCGTCCCAAAGTACTAATGACGGCGGCTACAAGTTAAGTGTCACATTTAAGCTTGGGACTAATCTCGATATGGCTCAGGTGCTGGTGCAGAACCGAGTCGCTCTCGCTCTGCCCAAATTGCCCGACGTTGTCAAAACGACCGGCGTCAGCACGAAGAAAAAATCCCCCAGCATCCTGCTGGTCGTGAACCTGTACTCAGACGTTGACGAGTCAACTGGCCAACCCAAGTTCAACCAGTTGTTTCTCAGCAACTATGCCACGATTCAGATGCGAGACGACTTGCTGCGCCTCGACGGCGTGGGGGATGTGACTTATCTGGGACAGCAGGATTACAGCATGCGAGCCTGGCTGGACCCCGAAAAAATGGCCTCACGCAATCTGACGGCGGGCGACGTTGTTAACGCACTGAAAGAACAGAACATTCAAGTGGCGGCAGGTCGAGTCGGCCAGCCACCAGCCCCCAAAGGGATCGATTTTCAGTACACGCTGACGACACTTGGTCGACTGACCGAACCATCAGAATTCGGACAGATCATCGTCAAAACAGGGAGCTCCGGGCAGCCGACACGCCTTGGCGAGATTGCCCGCCTGGAACTCGGGGCCAAGAACGAAGATACGTTATGCACGCTCGACGGAAAACCGTCAGTCGGGATGGCCATCTATCAAATGCCGGGCTCAAACGCCCTGGAGACTGCAAAGCGGATCAGGAAAAAGGTTGCCGAACTGGAAACCCGTTTCTTCGACGGAATGCACTCTGCCATCGTTTATGACACGACTCCCTTTATCGAAGAATCTGTCAACGAAGTTTTCAAAGCGCTGCGCGACGCGGTCATTCTCGTGGCAATCGTCGTACTGCTGTTCCTGCAGGACTGGAAGTCGATGACGCTTCCGATGATCGATGTTCCCGTCTCCTTGATCGGTACGATGGCCGTGATGTGGTTAATGGGATTCACGCTGAACAACCTGACGCTGTTCGGCCTGGTACTCGCCATCGGTATCGTCGTGGATGACGCAATCGTTGTGCTGGAGGGTATCGAACGCTGGCTCGAAAAGGGCTATGACGCAAAAACCGCAACCATCAATGCCATGAATGAATTAACAGGACCCATTATCGCCATCACCCTGGTGCTCAGTTCCGTATTTCTTCCCAGTGCCTTGCTGCCAGGAATCAGCGGACAGTTCTATCGACAGTTTGCACTCACGATCTCGGTCTCGATGATCATTTCTGCCATCAACGCTCTGACGATGACGCCGTCTCGTGCCGTCCAGATATTTAAGAACCGGCACCACGGACATGACGACCGCGAAGCCCTGCCGTGGTGGGGATACGCAGGGCTCCTAGGTTGGGCGAGTGCCTCGTGGTTAAAGCCAATCGCCGTAGCGATGCTGCATCTTCCCGACGAAGAACTTGTCGGCTGGGGCGTCTGGATCCTGCTATGCCTGCCGGGGGCCATTGTCGGTTTGCTCATTGCAAAATGGTCGAACCGTTTTCTGTCGGGTTGTTTCAAACTTTTCAATCGCGGCTTCGATTGGGTCACGCGTGTCTACGGTCGCGTCGTCACTGGCATGCTTCGTGTCAGCACGCTGGTCATGCTGGTTTATGGTGGGTTGCTGGCCCTGACTTACCTGGGACTCACCCGAACACCCATCGGTTTCATTCCGTCGCAGGACAAGGGTTACCTTCTGGTCAACATGCAACTCCCTGATTCCGCATCACTCGAACGTTCGATTGATGTCCTGAAACGAGTAGAAAAAATCGCTCAGGAAACGGACGGAGTCAAACACACAACCGGGATCGCCGGACAATCGATTGTGCTTAACGCAGTCGGTTCAAGCTTCGGTTCGATGTTCGTCATACTTGATGAATTCCATCACCGACGCAGTCCGACGTTGAGTGCCAATGCGATCGCTGCTCAATTGAGAAAGCGAATGTTCAACGAAATCCTTGATGCGCAGGTCGCCGTATTCGGCGCTCCCCCCGTCGACGGCCTGGGTTCTGCCGGGGGATTTAAGCTGATGATCCAGGATCGAGGGGACCAGGGACTGTTCGAACTGCAGGATCGAGCTGATCAGGTCGCGTTTACGGGAAATCGTCAGCCGGGAATTGTGGGGATGTTTAACAGTTTTCGGTCGGATACGCCTCAGCTTTACATCGATATTGATCGAACGAAATGTAAATCGCTGGGAGTTCCGCTGAATGACGCCTTTCAAACGTTGCAGACATATTTGGGGGGGTACTACGTCAACGACTTTAATCAGTTCGGACGGACATGGCAGGTGAACCTTCAGGCGGACGCACGATTCCGGATGCATGCCGAGGATATCCGGGCACTGAAAGTCCGGAACAACGAAGGGAAAATGGTTCCCCTGGGAACGCTGGCCACTGTAGAAGACATCGGCGGGCCGATCATGATCAATCGTTACAATATGTATCCTGCCGCACCCATCAACGGAGGTTCGCTCCCAGGGGTCAGCTCCGGGGACATGATCGCCGCTGTCGAACGTGCCACGAGCTCAGAACTGAGCGGAACAATGACCCACGAATGGACCGAATTGACCTACCTGCAATTACAGGAAGGAAGTGCGGCGTTGTACGCCTTCATTGGTGCGATCGTGCTCGTCTTCCTGGTCCTTGCGGCACAATATGAAAGCTGGTCGATGCCGATGGCGGTGCTGCTGGTGGTTCCAATGTGTCTGCTGAGTGCAGTGATCGGGCTATGGATGACGCATCTGGATATCAACATCTTCGTGCAAGTCGGTTTCATCGTGCTGGTCGGCCTGGCCGCGAAAAATGCGATCCTGATCGTCGAAACCGCACGGGAAAGGCATCATGCCGGGGCATCAATCCAAGAAGCGGCGCTGGAAGCAGCAAAAGAACGATTGCGACCGATCGTCATGACGTCGCTCGCCTTCATCCTGGGTGTCGCCCCGCTGGTCATCTCGCACGGTGCAGGAGCTGAAATGAGACAGACGCTCGGTATCGCGGTCTTTTCCGGGATGCTGGGAGTCACCCTGTTCGGGATTTTCTTAACCCCGGTGTTTTACAGCGTGATCGAACAATTCGGCGGACAAACACATCCTGAACCGGCAACAAGCACAACCCCAACAACAGACTCGGTTCAACCAGTTGGCCCAGAAGGAACCAGCCATTAAAGCGAAGAAACAAGAGATTAGAACACTCATCTGCACTGATCTTCGCTAATCAGAAAATGCGTTGGCCAACGGTATTTTCATCCTTCTTCCGTTCTCGCTTCCTCTTCGGGTGGGCGAGGCTCCCGCCGAGCCGTCTTCTCGTCGCACGATGGCGTAGAGTCTTCAAGGCCCCAGCCTAAGCGGCTAGAAAGTTGATCCGTAGAAAGTGGAAAGCATTTGATCGAAAAGTTCGCACGAGTTCGCGCGACTTCGACGATACCCTATAAATCATGGGCTTTTGGCGATCATCCTTCGTTTTGTCGTCACTAAAAAGTTCGCGCGAGTTCACCTGAGTTCGACCGACTTCGAACCCCATCGTGGCTGTTGTGCGAGTGGTCACCCGACCCCAGACAAACGAGCGACCGAAGGTCTCTTCTGATTTTCTTCCCTTCGTTAACTTCGTGGCCTTCTGTTCAACCATCTTCCAAATCTCATTGAGATCAAGTTGCCAAAACATTTGTTCGAAAAGTTCGCACGAGTTCGCGCGACTTCGACCATACCCTATAATTCATGGGCTTTTGGCGATCATCCTTCGTTTTGTCGTCACTAAAAAGTTCGCGCGA
>JBAXBD010000211.1:0-9039 GCA_037142165.1 Schlesneria sp.
TTCCTGTTCAAGAACATTGAAGTCACCGAGATCGGTTACCAACCTTTGTTTAACGGGCGCGATCTGGCCGGTTGGGAAGGTGTTGGCGGTGCGGCAGACGAATGCTGGTCGGTCATCGATCACGTTTTGACCTGCTCGGGGAAGAAGGGGCCTTGGTTGCGATCCGCTATCGAATTCGACGACTTCAATTTGCGGTTGGAATATCTCGTTTCCAAAGGCGGAAACAGCGGTGTCTACGTTCGTGTTCCACCTGACGGCAACCATCATCGCGAGAACGAGACTCAGCCGATTGCCGGGTTTGAAATTCAGATCCTCGACGACACCGCTCCGGAACACGCGAAGTTGAAGGACTTTCAGTATTCTGCATCGATCTACGATTTTGTCGGAGCCAATCCGCGTAATTCGCGGCCGCTCGGCGAATGGAATTCGCTGGAAATCAATTGTCTCGGTCAGCAGATTACGACATGGCACAACGGGGTTTGTGTCACGAACATCAATGAGAAGGAGATTCCGCCACTGGCCCTGCGATCGATCAAAGGATTTTTAGGTCTGCAGAATCACAGTACGGTCGTCGGCCTGCGTAATATCCGTCTTGGAAAACCTGTGAACCCTCCGCCGATTAAAGCCGAGAATTGATTCACGGTAGATCATTCATCCATCAACAGGTATCCCACTCCCGAATCGGTTTTGATGCACCGAGGTCGTGCGGCGTCCTGCTCGATTTTCCTGCGAAGATGGCCTATGTGGACTTGTAGATATTGATTTTCGTAAACGCTGACGGGGCCCCGGAATTCTTTCAGAAATTGCCGGTGAGTCACGACTGTTCCTGAGTGACTGACAAGGACAAGCAACAGCCCGTATTCCGTCGGAGTAGGGTGAATCGCTTCATTCCCGATCGCGACTTCGCGTCGGGCCAAGTCGACTTTCAAATTGCCAATTCGGAAAACGGTTTCGATTGTGGGGCTGGCGACCGTGGCCGAATGACGTAGAGCAGCCCTTAACCGGGCCAGCAATTCTCCGACGCCAAACGGCTTTGTCAGATAGCCATCTGCTCCATCATCCAAGGCAGTCACCTTGTCCATTTCACCCCCTCGGGCTAGAGCAGCAATCACAGGCACCTTCGTGCCATTCCAGCAGCCGAGTAATCACCTCAAGTCCGTCTCGACCTGGCGGTTTCAGATCGAGAATCACGGCATCAGGTAGTTCGGCAATCGTATGTCCGATCGCGGTCGCCGTCGTGTTGATTTTGATAATGGTGTAACCGTACGACTCCAGCGAAATTGGCAAAACTTACGAATCGGCGACTCGTATTCAATTACAAGACTTTTAGGAACATCTTTAATCGGCAATTCGAACGACCAGCATTGATTCTTCAGATCCTTGATAAAGATATTCTTGACCGCAAGCGATTCGTCATGCGGCAACCATCGAGGTTTGCGGATGGTAAATTCTTGGCACGACGCTTGCCATTCGGTGAATTGCCGGTTCGAATTAAAAAAAAATCACCGATGCTTAAAACACGAAGGTTCAAATCATGATGGGTTCGATTCTTTACTGTGGTGACACAGAGCTTAACTCAGCCGCTTCGTACCTGGCAGGACTCATGACCGCCTGGGGTTGGTCATTCCACTACATTCCCAGCCATCAAGGCATTAAACAGACGGACGTTGAACAACCATGGTCATTGCTGATTATCAGTGACTACCCACATTATCAGTTCAACGATGCATGCCAGCAAATCGCTCTTTCGCACATCGAAAAGGGTAGTGGACTGCTGATGATCGGAGGCTGGGAATCGTTTCACGGACATGGCGGGAACTGGGACCGGACACTTCTAGGTTCGGTATTACCCGTGGAGATTCAGGCGAGCGACGACCGGGTCAACTTCGATCAATCCGCCTGGTTTTCGCCAAACACAGTTCACCCGATTACTACGGGACTTCCCTGGCAGAGCCACCCTCCGGCGATCGGTGGGATGAATCGCGTCGTTGCGAAGGCAAATGCCACGACACTACTGAGCGCCAACACCTTCTCGATCCATGCTCCGATGCCAGATGCGGGAGCCGGAGGACCGACGTGGTCATTCACCCATTCGCACACCTATCCGGCTCTTGTTGTGGGCGAGCATGGTCAGGGACGAACAGCAGCATTTATGAGCGATGTCGCTCCGCATTGGGTCGGGGGATTTGTCGACTGGGGATTGCCTCGCGTGACGGCAGAAGCCATCGGTGGCGTTCCGATTGAAGTCGGCAGCCATTACGCTCAATTCTGGAGACAACTTCTCGAATGGACCGGCCGACTTTCGCATGTATGAGTCGCATGAGATTCGTTCGTGCGATAACATACGACCACTCAGGAGTTTGATTGTTATAGAAGGAACTATCGTGGTAAATAATCCGGTTCAAGTGGGTCAATGGAAATGCGGCCGTGGCCTGCCGCTGCTGTTTATCGCCGGTCCATGTGTCATCGAAAATGAAGAATTGGTCCTGCAAGTAGCGAGTAGACTGGCCGAAATCTCGCAGCAAAATGGGGTTCAGATCGTCTTTAAGTCGAGCTTCGACAAGGCGAATCGAACCAGTGGCGACAGTTTTCGCGGGCCGGGCCTGGAACGGGGCCTGGAAATTCTTGCGAAAGTTCGCGAGGTGACCGGCCTACCCGTCACAACAGATATTCACGAGCCGTCGCAGGCTCAACCGGCTGCTAAAGTCTGCAGAATTCTGCAGATCCCTGCCTTCCTGGCTCGACAGACAGACCTCGTCGAAGCGGTCGCGGCGGCGACCGCCCAAAGTGGTGGCATCATCAACGTCAAGAAGCCTCAGTTCATTGCACCAGAGGACATGGTTCATGTCGTGAAGAAGTGCGAAGCGTTCGGAAATCCGAACGTGCTGCTGACCGAGCGAGGGACAATGTTCGGCTATGGTCGGCTGGTCAATGACTTTCGCTGCATTCCCGTAATGCAATCATTCGGCTCGCCAGTGATCTTCGATGCCACTCACAGCGTGCAGATGCCGGGAGGTGCCACGACTGGCGGACGTCGAGAGTTAGTACCATTCCTGGCACGAGCCGCGGTCGCCTGCGGCTGCGACGGAGTCTTCTTCGAGACACACCCGAATCCCGACAAAGCATTGAGCGATGGACCCAATATGGTGCCTTTGGCCGAATTGCCACGGCTGATCGATCAGTTGGTGCAATTGAGGTCAATGGTTCATGGGTTTGAACGCGACAATTGATTAGGGACTGCAATGGTAAGGATTTGAAAGGCGACACAGCCCCCTGCGGGTTTAAGATGCGTTTACATTAGAATGGTCAGCCGGTAAGTACGGCTTTTAGGGTCCAAGGCATCGGCCCGTTAACTACCGACACACGGCGGGTGCTGGAGTTCTGTGAATGCTGCGGTCTCGTTAAGCCGTAGTAAACTAGACCGGCTCTTCCGTCAATCCGTCATCAATAAATTTTTCGGCTTACTCGCCCGAGCAGATAAGCAGCGGTACCAATCAGATCCGAAAAAAAGAGCCAGGCAGCTCTTGCAAGGGTCGAATCTGGCTGGGACATCATGCCGAACCGGACCCTCATTCGTTGACGAAACGTAATCGGCCGAGTTCCTGTGGTGCGGCAGTAATCGCCGTAACTTCTTCCATAGGTCCATAACTTTGAGAACCACGTGGACGAGCTGATGATTTCCCAGTGCCGCACCTGCATTTCAGGGACAAATCTGACGGCATCACATCCATACTTCGCGATGATTCGACTCCCGAACACAGAGTCGGCACCGCGGAGTATCGTTTCGAATGGCCCGCATACATCGAACGCCGAACGCCTGACCGCGAGATTGTTCGTATAAGCGTAATAATACTGCGGATTTTTCTGGGCGCAGATATACCGGACCTTCTCATTTTCATAATCAGCCCGTGTACGCAGGAAGAAAGATTCATCGGCGAATCGATTGGCACCCAGGATCATGAGAACTTGAGGATCTTCGAACGCGTTGACGATACTCTGCAGCCAGTTCGTATTCGCCTCACAGTCCCCGTCAGTGAAGGCCAGGATACTGCCGCTCGTTTCGCGCACAGCCGTATTTCGAGCTGAGTAGCTCCCTCGCTGGAATTCTTGAATCAGTCGAACCCGGTCAAACTGTCTCGCGATTTCGACCGAGCGATCCGACGAGCCGTTGTCGGCGAGAAATATTTCGAAGTCTTCGGCTGGATAAGTTTGATTGATCAGGGACGTGAGACACCGAGAAATCGTGTCTTCCTGATTGTAACACGGAACAACAACGGATACGGTCACTCGAGTCGTTGAAATGGCACTTTCTGACATGGTATTAGATTCCGAGGCAATTACGATCAGGTCGGTAAAAAATCGTTGTCCGGTGACTATCAAAATGCGTTGGCTTCAGGCCGTCGAAATCGAGTGAGCGAAAGCCATAGCTGTGGGCATATTCGAACGCCTCTCGATATTTGTCGCGTTGGGAATCGTCGAAAAGCAAAATACCTGTCTCAGATAAAGCTGTAATGCTTTGTTTCAGGCAATTTACGCGATCACGGCCATCAATAATAATCAGCTCGAACTTCTGCCCAGATGCCTGGACCGTTCGACAGTAATCTCCGTCGGTATCCTGCGGTTGATAGACCAGTCGAACGTTATCCGGCACACGTTTTTTGACGATCTCAAACCATTTTTCGTCATATTCAACAGATGTGACTTGATTCACGAGTTTCGCGAAAAACGTTGTCGAGTATCCGCTGCCGAACTCAAAAAGCGTGAGTCCCTTGTTGAGTCGAGGCGTGAGAAATTGGATGACCGGAAAATTCATCCAAGGGAGGTCGTGGCCATCGCTGTCGATCGGAATCTCTTCGATCAGACTCCTAATCCAGCCGGTAGTGTGAAGGTATGAATTCTTGTCCAGAATAAGAGAGGTAAATGCTCGGTAATACGCGTAAGATCGCGGAGCCAGATGGACGACAATACGTCTGAGAAACGGCGGCATGGAAACTTTGCTTATTATCGAGCAAGAGGGGCTGGCAGTGTCAAATCGGGAACAGCGTGCCCAACTTCACGTTGAGAATCAAGTACAGGCGTTGCCATATCACACAACAATCGATGTATGAAGGTTAAAGATCCAGTATTTGCGGATTGTCATTGATTAAGAACGGATGAGAATTCGTTTCTGTACGTTGCTTCCGCCTCGTCCTTCGTGTCCAATTTGATTCTGTTGACCATCAATAAAATGTGAGCCAGATTTATGGCCGGGTTTAAATGTGGACAATGTTGACAGCCTTTAAGAATTAACAAATCCGCTTTAACGTGCAATCTTCGCCAGAAGTTGTTCTTTGTCTGGCGTACCATTCCGTTTATCGAGAAAGGGCAAGCTTGTGAGCCAAGGGGAATGCGGTTTCTCAATCATCATTCCTACATATGCCAGGCCGGTTCAGATCGTTGGGTGTCTCAAATCCCTGACGAAACTTGTTTCTCCCCGGTCAGGCTTTGAAGTGATCATTGTCGATGATGGTAGCCCGGAACCACTTGATACCATTGTTGAGCCGTTTCGGGCTGCGATGGAGATCAAGCTCCTCCGGCAGGAAAATAGTGGTCCGGCAATGGCACGCAACGCCGGTGCAGCGAACGCACGTGGACGGATTTTGGCGTTTACGGATGATGATTGCCGTCCGGAACCTGAATGGCTGTGTGCAATTGAACGGGCTTTGGAAGCGAATCCCAATTGCATGGTGGGTGGCGTCACCAAGAACTTATTACCCAACGAGCTTTTTGCTTCGACCTGCCATGTCATCCACCTGATGGTTTATTCGTTTTTCAATCACAATCATGAAGATGCCTTACTCCTGGCTTCCAACAATATGGCGCTTGCAGCCGAACTCTTTCATCGTCTCGGTGGCTTTGACGCCGAGCATTTCCGCAAATCCGCAGCTGAAGACCGTGATCTGTGCTTTCGATTCCGTGAACTTGGGTATTCGCTGAAACTGGTACCCGACGCCATTATAGGGCATGCGCACAGCATGACACTGTACAAATTCTGTCGCCAACATTTCTGGTATGGGCAGGGCGCTTTCCATTATCACCGCAAGCAATCGCGCGTCGTCGCGAAAAGTCTGAAAAATGATACGCGTTTGCACACACAATTCTATCGGTGGCTGCCCGGTGCATTGGGAGGAATCCCGTTCTTGATGAGGATTCCGGTCTTACCAATGCTTGTTGTCTGGCAATTGGCCAATGCGGCCGGATTCTTTTACGAATCGTATTTTGGTAGAAAAATTTACGAGGCCCGCAGGTCAACGTCATAGAGACGGTTTGGTTGGAGAAAACAGAAAGATTGAACGGCATGCCCATCTGGAATGCCACCTGGGTTTGCTACTTTCATTTCCACATTAAGAAAGCGATTTCAGGTGTTTAAAGTCGCTGGCGGCATCTAAGAATAAGTATTGAAAATCGTTAACGATTATCATCAGTAACCGGAATTTGTTGAATCTTGCGTAAGTTGCTGCCGGCTTTCATTAATTTTCACTTCAGATTCGATGGTGCGAATTGACAACTCACGAATGCCCTGTTGAGATGTCATTAAGGTGGCGCCGACCCGTAAACACATCGCTCGATCCCAATGGACATCTTGGAAATGTCTGTGCAAGCCAAATGTTGAAAGCACTTAATGCAAACTGCGACTGATGCAGATCAGCAAAATGTCGGGGCGACGGTCATCATCGGTGGAGGACCGGCTGGCCTGACTGCCGCACATGAACTCGTCCGGAAGAATATTCTGCCGATCGTCCTTGAGAAATCGGCCCAATTGGGAGGTATCGCCCGTACCGGGCAGTACAAGGGGAACCGCCTTGATATCGGCGGACATCGCTTCTTCACCAAAATTCCCGAGGTAGAAAGATTTTGGCGCGATGTGCTTGGTGAAGAATTCCTTCGGGTCCCGCGCAAGTCGAGAATCTTCTACCAGGGTCGATTTTTTGAGTACCCTCTCGTCGCGGTCAACGCCTTCATCAATCTGGGCCCGATCGAAAGTCTTCGCATCTTCCTCAGTTGCTTGCGCTGGAAGGCTTTCCCCTGCCCTCAGGAGGATACCTTTGAGGAATACGTGATAAACCGATTTGGCAAAAGACTCTATTTGACCTTCTTTAAAACCTACACCGAGAAAGTCTGGGGGATCCCCTGCAACCAAATCCGCGCCGACTGGGCCGCACAACGAATTCGCGGACTCTCGCTCAAAACAGCGGTGTTGAATGCATTGACTGGACGAGGTGAGGCCAAAACGCTGATTAAAGAGTTCGATTATCCACGCCTGGGTCCTGGAATGTTGTGGGAAAAGTGTGACGCATTCGTCGAACAGCATGGGGGACAAGTGCTGATGCAGGCGGAAACGATCAGGCTGGAGATGGACGGTCAACGGGTCGGCCGCGTTGTCTACCGACAAAACGGAGAAACACGAACCGTTACTGTCAACCACGTCCTGTCGAGTATGCCTCTCGACGAGCTGATCCCTCGCCTCTCGCCTCCTCCTCCTGAAGATGTTCTGGCTGCCGCGAGGGGACTCTCGTATCGCGACTTTTTAATCGTCGGACTGTTCGTCGATCAAGAAAATCTTTTCCCTGACAATTGGTTGTACGTTCACACGCCGGGCGTGCGAGTCGGGCGCATTCAGAACTTCGGGAACTGGAGCGCTGCGATGGTTCACAACGCGGGCCAGAGCGGTTTAGGTATGGAGTACTTTTGCAGTCGTGGTGACGATCTGTGGGAGATGCCGGATGCCGAGTTAATCACATTGGCCACACGAGAATTGGGGATGTTGGGTCTGGCGGACACCACCAAGGTTCGAGACGGCGTGGTCATCCGCCAGGAAAAGGCCTATCCCGTCTACGACGGCGAGTATCGTCGCCACGTTGATGTGATCAAGAATTATCTCGGAACGATTGAGAACCTGCAAACGATCGGGCGTAACGGATTGCACCGATACAACAATCAGGATCATTCGATGCTGACAGCTTTTCTGGCCGTCAGGAACATCCTGGGCGAGCACCACGACGTCTGGGATGTCAACACGGAAAGATCGTACCACGAGGACTTCCAAACCAGTAATAAGGACGGGGCATCGTTGCGGTCGCAGCAAGTGGCGGGAGACTCAAGCAACGGGCAGTCGTCGAAGCTGGAAAAAATTTAAACATATGTCGAGCCCTCAATTTGACTCGCGTCTCGTTTTCACCCGTTTTTTTACGCAAGTTCAAAATGAACTCCCTGTGAGAAATCGACTTCGTCATGAGTTCGCGTCCAACCCCCTTGATCCGTGTCTTGCTGAGCGGTTCCTCGTGGGTTTTTCTGGCCTAGGCGCTGGCGGTGCCAACCGGGCTCATAACTGCGGGGATACTCACACGAAAGCTTGGGACCAGTGATTACGGATTGCTGACCCTTTCCGGAACGATCGTCTCCTGGGTTGAATGGAGTGTTGCTTCGGTACTGGCCCGTGCGTCGATCAAGTTTGTCAGCGAAACAAATGACTGGAGGCCAATTGCAACGGCATTGGTTCGCTGGCATCTGATACTGGGGATCGCGGCGGCAATTGTGGTATGGCTCGCGGCCGCACCGCTTGAGAGGCTGCTGGATGAACCGGGATTGACCCGATTGATGCAACTAATGGCTTTTGGAATCCCGATCTTCAGTGTTGCTCAAGCTCATCGCAACATGCTTGCCGGAAGAGGGGAATTCAAAGGCAGGGCCGCCTCCGTCGCAGGACGCTGGTTGGTTCGACTCGGCTTGATCCTTCTGTTCGTTGGTGCTGGTCTCAATACGTCGTATGCCGCTTTGGCCATGATCGGCGCCACGTTTGCCGAACTGTTGGTTTGCCGCCGCTATATCCGCCCCGCGTTTTTCGGCCCGATTGCTCCGATGCACAAGCTCTGGGCATTTGCCATTCCGCTCTTCGTCGCTGGCCTGAGCCTACGGGTGTTTGAGAAGCTGGATCTATTGGCACTTAAGGCACTCGGTGGTACATCGGAACAGGCGGGATGGTACGGCGCAGCGCAGAAC